>NZ_JBEZNW010000026.1:0-115526 GCF_040653355.1 Streptomyces sp. NPDC047971
GGCGCCCCCCCCCCCCCCCCCCGGGGCCGCCCGGCCCCCGCCTCCATTCGAGGGTCATGTACGTGCCAATGTGGTTCAAGGTCCGTCAGCGCCTTGTGGCACGGAAGTGACCATTCCGCCACGTCCCGGGTGCGCGTCCGATTCGTACGGACCCGTGCGCTCCTGCCCCGGGAACTGCCATCCTGGCCCGGAGCATCCTTCTGGGGGGAAACAGGGGGACAAGGGGGGAACGCGCATGCCTCGTTGGAAAGCCCTGCCGGACGAACTCGACCCGCGAATAACGGAGTTCGCGAGCCAGTTACGTCGGCTGATCGACCGCAGCGGACTGAGCCTCGCCGCCGTCGCGGACCGCACCGGCTACAGCAAGACCTCATGGGAGCGCTATCTCAACGGTCGACTCCTCGCGCCCCGCGGCGCCGTCGTCGCGCTCGCCGAGGTGACCGGCACCGACACCGGCCACCTCACGACGATGTGGGAGCTCGCCGAACGCGCCTGGAGCCGCTCCGAACTGCGCCGCGACCTCACCATGGAAGCCCTGCGGATCTCCCAGGCGCGCGCCGCCCTCGGGGATCCCGGCGCAGGGACCAACGCCTCGACCGAGACCCGGGGAGGGAGCGGGGACGGCCCGGCGCCCGTCCGGCACGCCACCGCCCCCGCCGGACCCGCGCCACCGGCCCCGCCGCCACCCCGGCCGTCCACCGGCCCCTCCCGTCGGCGTCGCGCCGCACTGATCCTGACCGGTCTCCTCGGCGCCCTGCTCTTCGCCGTCGGCGCCGTGCTCCTCACCGACCTCGGGGACCGCTTCGCCGGCGACGACGGGAGGAAGGCGGTCGGGCCGGCGACCGCGACTCCGAGCGCCCCGCCGAGCACCACCCTCCCCGCAGGGGTGAAATGCGCCGGCGCCGGCTGCGCGGGCCAGGACCCGGAGGCGATGGGCTGCGGAGGCGCCTTCGCCACCACCGTCTCCCGCGCCCGCGTCGGCACCACCGGCCAGGTCGAGGTGCGGTACAGCCGGACCTGCCGCGCCGCCTGGGCGCGGATCACCGGGGCGGCCCCCGGCGACACCGTCCGCGTCACCGCCGCCGGTACCAGCCAGAACGCGACCGTGGACGCCGACGCCGACGCGTACACACCGATGGTCGCCGTGGCCGAGGGCGCGGACGCGACGGCCTGCGCGACGCTCCGCAGCGGGACGCGGGGGTGCACCGGCGAGGGATGAGGGCACCGCGGCCCGGCGCGGCGAGGACGGCGGGCGGGCGGTCGTCGCGCCGCTGCCGGGCGCGGAAGCAGTCGGGTGGCAGTGAGCCGGACCACAAGGGGGTGGGGGTTGAGGGGGTCCCGGGTCGGATAGCCTGACCGCTGGATATCTCTTCACGTCGAGACATCGGGCGGACCGATCGATCGTCGATCAAGAGGAGATGTCCTGCATCAGGGGCAGGGACCCCCACCGCCAGCTGTCTTACGGAGATCGCCATGACCCGCACTCCCGTGAATGTCACCGTCACCGGCGCGGCCGGCCAGATCGGCTACGCGCTGCTCTTCCGCATCGCCTCCGGCCACCTGCTCGGCGCGGACGTGCCGGTCAAGCTGCGCCTCCTCGAGATCCCGCAGGGCGTCAAGGCCGCCGAGGGCACCGCCATGGAGCTCGACGACTGCGCCTTCCCGCTGCTCAAGGGCATCGACATCTTCGACGATCCGAACCAGGGCTTCGAGGGCGCGAACGTGGCCCTGCTCGTCGGCGCCCGCCCGCGCACCAAGGGCATGGAGCGCGGCGACCTGCTCGCCGCCAACGGCGGCATCTTCAAGCCGCAGGGCAAGGCCATCAACGACCACGCCGCGGACGACATCAAGGTCCTCGTCGTCGGCAACCCGGCCAACACCAACGCCCTGATCGCCCAGGCCGCCGCCCCGGACGTCCCGGCCGAGCGCTTCACCGCGATGACCCGCCTGGACCACAACCGCGCGCTCTCGCAGCTGGCGGCCAAGACCGGTGCGTCCGTCGAGGACATCAAGCGCCTCACCATCTGGGGCAACCACTCCGCGACGCAGTACCCGGACATCTTCCACGCGGAGATCGCCGGCAAGAACGCCGCCGAGGTCGTCGACGACGAGGCGTGGCTGGCCGACACCTTCATCCCGACCGTCGCCAAGCGCGGCGCGGCGATCATCGAGGCCCGTGGCGCGTCCTCGGCCGCCTCGGCCGCCAACGCCGCGATCGACCACGTCCACACCTGGGTCAACGGCACCGCCGCGGGCGACTGGACCTCCATGGGCATCCCGTCGGACGGCTCCTACGGCGTCCCGGAGGGCCTGATCTCCTCGTTCCCCGTCACCTGCACGGACGGCACGTACGAGATCGTCCAGGGCCTCGACGTCAACGACTTCTCCCGCGCCCGCATCGACGCCTCGGTCAAGGAGCTGGCCGAGGAGCGCGACGCGGTCCGCGAGCTCGGCCTCATCTGATCCCGAGCCCCCAAGGCCCTCTCCGCCCCCGGTCGTCCGCGACCGGGGGCGGAGTCGTGTCCGCTCCCGGCCGCCTGGGCCGGGGTGCCTCTGGCGTCGCATGAGCCGGGTGGGGGGAGCCGGGTCGCCCGAGCCGGGTCGCATGAGCCGGGGCGCGGGGGCCGGTCGCCCGCGCCGGGGTGCGGGGGCCGCCGGGTCGCCTCAGCCCGGGAGTCGGAACCCGCCCAGTCCTTCCGCCAGTTCCGCGACGCCCCGCAGGGTGCGCAGCAGCAGCCCGTGGCCGAAGGTGATCCGGGCCGCGCCCAGCCGTCCGAGTTCGGCGGGCGACGGCCCGTCCGGCAGGGAGAGCACGTTCAGCGGTGCGTCGAGCTCGGCGCGCAGCAGCGGGAGATGGGCCGTCGGCGCTTTGATCGGGTAGACGCAGTCCGCGCCGGCCGCCGCGTACAGCCTCGCCCGCTCGATCGCGGCCTCGGCGTCGTCCACCCCGCGCACATAGGTGTCCACGCGCGCGTTCAGGAAGAGCCCCGGCCCGGCCGCCGCCCGGACCTCCGCGAGCCAGGCGGCGTGCTCCCGGGGGTCCTTGAGCCCGCCGGAGCGACCGCTGTCCTCCAGGTTCATCCCGGCCGCCCCGGTCTCCAGGACCCGGGCCACCAGCTCCTTCGGGGGCAGGCCGTAGCCGTCCTCCAGATCGGCCGTGACCGGTACGGAGACGGCCCGTACGACCCTCGCCACGGCGGCGAACATCTCCTCGGGCGGGGTCTCGCCGTCCTCGTACCCGAGGGAGGCGGCGATCCCCGCGCTCGGCGTGGCCAGCGTCGGGAAACCGGCGCGCTCGAAGACCCGCGCGCTGGCCGCGTCCCACGGGCCCGGCACGACCAGCGGATCGTCCGCCGCCCGCCCGGAGTGCAGGGCACGCAGCGCGTCGGAGGGGGTCGCGGGGGTCAATTCGCGTACTGCCCGGGGGTGTAGTGGCCCGGGGTCAGGCGGGTGGTGACGCCGATGCGGTTCCAGGCGTTGATGACCGTGATGGCGGCGATGACGCGGGCGAGCTCCTGCGGGTCGAAGTGGGCCGCGGCCTTCGCGTAGACGTCGTCGGGGACGAAGCCGTCGGTGAGGACGGTGACGGCCTCCGTCAGCGCGAACGCGGCCAGCTCGCGCTCGGTGTAGAAGTGCCGCGACTCCTCCCACGCCGACAGCTGAACGATCCGCTCGACCGACTCGCCCTCCGCCAGCGCGTCCTTCGTGTGCATGTCGATGCAGAACGCGCACCGGTTGATCTGCGAGGCCCGGATCTTGATCAGGTGGTACAGGGTCGGGTCGACGTCCTTCGCGGCCGCCTGCTCCAGCCGGATCATCGCCCGGTAGAAGTCCGGGACCTGCTCGGCGAGGTTGAGGCGGGGAGCGTGCTCATGGGCGTACTCGGTCTTCGAGGTGTCGTGCGTCGTGGTCGTCATGGTCTTCACCGTACGGCCGGGATGGCGCAGGAGTATGGTCCAATCCCATGGCGAACGAGTGGGCCACTTTCGGGGCCGACCTCCATCTGGAGCTGCGGGGCACGGGTCTGCGGACGGGGCTGATGGACGCCCTGCGGGAGGCGGTGCGCAGCGGGCGCCTGGCGGCGGGCGCGCGGCTGCCGTCCTCCCGCTCGCTCGCCGCGGACCTCGGGGTGGCCCGCAACACCGTCGCCGATGCGTACGCCGAGCTGGTCGCGGAGGGATGGCTGACCGCCCGGCAGGGCTCCGGGACACGGGTCGCCCAGCGGGCCGTGCCGCGCCGGCCGGCGGCCGGCGCGGGCGCGCGGCCCCCGGTGACGGCACCCCGGCCGACCGCGGCCCGGCCGACGTACGACCTGAAGCCGGGCACGCCCGACCTCGCGTCCTTCCCGCGCGCCGAGTGGCTCAAGGCGTCCCGGCGCGCGCTCACGGCCGCGCCGCACGAGGCGTTCGGCTACGGCGATCCGCGCGGCCGGATCGAACTGCGCACCGTGCTCGCCGAGTACCTCGCCCGGGCGCGGGGCGTGTACGCGCGGCCGGACCGGATCGTGATCTGTGCCGGCTTCGTGCACGGGCTGATGCTGATGGGTCAGGTGCTGCGGGCCCGCCGCGTCCGGGAGGTGGCGGTCGAGTCGTACGGGCTCGACGCGCACTGGGAGCTGTTGCGCAGTGCGGGGCTTCGGCTGCCCGCCCTGCCGTACGACGAACTCGGCACCAGGACCGAGGGGTTGGCCGAGATGAGGGGGGTGGGTGCGGCGCTGATGACGGCCGCCCACCAGTTCCCGCTCGGTGGCGCGCTCCACCCCGACCGGCGGGCGGCGGCGATCGACTGGGCGCGCGCCTCGGGCGGGATCGTCCTGGAGGACGACTACGACGGCGAGTTCCGCTACGACCGCCAGCCGGTGGGCGCGCTCCAGGGCCTCGACCCCGAGCGGGTCGTCTACATGGGCACCTCCAGCAAGTCCCTGGCGCCCGGGCTGCGACTGGCGTGGCTGGTGGTGCCGGAGCGCCTGGTGGACGAGGTGGTGGCGGCCAAGGGGCGGGTGGACTGGGTGTCCAGCTCGCTGGAACAGCTGACCTTCGCGGAGTTCCTCGCGTCGGGCGCGTACGACCGGCACGTCCGGGCGATGCGGCTGCGCTACCGGCGCAGGCGCGACGAACTGGTGGAGGCGGTGGCCGCGTGCTCCCCGGAGACCCGGGTGAGCGGCATCGCCGCCGGTCTCCACGCGGTCCTTGAACTCCCGCCGGGCCTGGAGCCCGCGGTCCTGCGCTCCGCCGCGTGGCAGGGCCTGGCCCTCTTCGGCCTCAACCGCTTCCGCCACCCGGACGTCCCGACGACCCAGGACGGTCTGGTCGTGGGCTACGGCACGCCCCCGGACAGCGGCTGGGCGGGCGCCCTGGCGGCCCTGTGCCGCGTCCTGCCCTGAGGCGGTGCTCCGGTCGCTGAGGCGGTCCCCCGGTCGTGTGCGGGGCTCACGTCGGACTGTCCGGGGCTCCGGCCCTCGTGGGCGTTCCCGCGGCGGGTGGGGCGCCGCGCGAGCCGGGCGTTGCCCCGCGGCGGGTGGGGTGCCGGGCCGGGCGATTCCCCGCGCCGGGGCGGCCCTGGGCTCGTGGGCGCCCCCGCGGCGGGTGGGGCGCGAGCCGGGCGTTTCCGCATGCCGGGCCGGGCGATTCCCCGCGCCGGGCCGGGACGGCTACCGCGCCGGGGGCGTCGTCGACAGGTCCGGTTCGGGCAGGGGTGTCGGGGGCTCGCCGAAGCGCGCCAGGACCAGCGCCCCGGCCAGCGCGACCAAGAAGCCCAGGATCGCCAGCCAGCCCAGGCCCGCCCGCGTCTGGTCGCCCAGCCAGATCACCCCCACCAGCGCCGGGCCGATCGTCTCGCCCAGGACCGCGCCGGCCGTCGCCGTCGTCACCGAACCCCGCTGGAGCGCCGAGGTCAGCATCACGTACGCCGTCCCGCCGCCCAGCAGCAGCGCGTACACCGCGGGGTTCGCGAGGTCCCAGCCGTCGATCAGCCGGACCGCCACCTCCACCACCCCGAACCCGAAGCCCGCGAGGAGTCCGAGCGCCAGCGCCCGCGGCCGGCCGGGCAGCCGTCCGGCGGCCGTGCCCAGTCCCAGCACCGCGAACGCCGCCGCGAGCATCGCCCACCGCAGCGCCTCCGACGAGCTCTGCTCGCCCTCGTCGCCCGCGGAGAGGGCGAGCATCGCCAGACCGGCGCACACCACGCCCACCGCCGCCCACTCCATCCGGTGCAGCCGGACCTTGAGCAGCCATGACGCGGCCACCGCCGTGACCGCCAGACTCGCCGCGAGCGCGGCGCCCACCATGTAGATCGGCAGGGTCAGCAGCGCGACGATCTGCAGCCCGAACCCGATCCCGTCCAGGGCGAGGCCGGCCAGATACCGCCATTGCCGCATCGCCCGCAGTTGCAGCGCCACGTCGACTCCGGCGCCTGTCCCGGGCGCCGCCTCGCGCGCGCCGAGCGCCTGCAGCACCGATGCCATGCCGAAGCAGAGCGAGGATCCGAGCGCACAAATCATCCCGAAGAGCACAAAGGGACTCTAGTGCGAGGGCGTTCGGACAGCGGCCTAAACTGTGCGGTCGCTGACCACGCGATCGGAAGGACTGACATGCGCAGGCTGAGGTCGAGCACGGTCGTGCTCGGGGGTATGGGGGTGCTCGCGGCGACGATCACGTCCTGCGGCTCCGAGCCGGACCGGCGGTGTGTCGACCCGCTGACGCGCGAGAAGCTGCCGAGCTACGAGTGCGAGAGCGGCAGTGGCAGCGGCAGCAGCAGCTCCACGCGCGGTTCGTACTACTACGGCGGCAGCGTGAGCGACAACAGGGTCAGCGGCGGCAGCTTCGACAAGACGGCCGTCGACACCGGCGGCTTCGGCTGTTCCGGTTCCGGCGGCGGCTGAGCGGGACGGACCGTACGACATGCGGCGGCACACGATCGAACCCCGGCCGGGGTGGCAGCAGACGGTGGAGGAGCAGGGGCTCATCTACCCCCTGACCCGCTACCCCGACGACTCCCTGCGCCCGTACTGGGACGAGAGCGCGTATTACTCCTTCACCCTTCCCGAGGTCGAGGCCCTTGAGGAGGTCGTCGAGGAGCTGCACGCCATGTGTCTGGCGGCGGCGGCGCACATCGTCGAGAAGGATCGCTTCGCCGATCTGGGGCTCACCGACCCCCGGCTCGTCTCCCTCGTCGCCGAGTCCTGGCGTCGCCGGGCCGAACTGCCCTCCCTCTACGGACGGTTCGACCTCCGCTACGACGGCACGGGCCCGGCCAAGATGCTGGAGTACAACGCCGACACCCCGACCTCGCTGGTCGAGGCCGCGAGCCCGCAGTGGTTCTGGATGGAGGAGCGCTTCCCCGGCGCCGACCAGTGGAACTCGCTCCACGAGCGGCTCGTCGACGCCTGGAAGCGCCAGGCGAGGCTGCTGCCCCCCGGCCCCCTGCACTTCGTCCACTCCGACGGGGACGAACTCGGCGAGGACCTGATGACCGTCGCCTATCTGCGCGAGACGGCCCAGCAGGCCGGGCTCGACACGGAGGCGCTCTCGGTCGAACGGATCGGTTGGGACCGGCTGTCGGGGCGGTTCGTCGACGACCGGCTCCGGTTCATCCGCAGCTGCTTCAAGCTCTACCCGTGGGAGTGGCTCACCACCGACCGCTTCGGCCCCCACGTCCTGGACACCCTCGACAACGGCGGCGGTACGGGCACGACCTGCTGGATCGAGCCCGCCTGGAAGATGCTGCTCTCCAACAAGGCGCTGCTCGCGATCCTCTGGGAGCTCTATCCGGGCCACCCCAACCTGCTGCCCGCCTACCTCGACGGCCCCCGCGAACTGGCCGCGACCGGCGGCTACGTCGCCAAGCCGCTGCTCGGTCGCGAGGGCGCCGGCGTCACCGTCCACGAGTCGGGCTCCCCGGCCGTGGAGCGTGAGGAGCCCTGCTGCTACCAGGAGTTGGCCCCGCTGCCCGACTTCGACGGGAACCGCGTGGTGCTCGGCGCCTGGGTCGTGGAGGACGAGGCGGCGGGGCTCGGAATCCGTGAGTCGGCGGGCCTGATCACGGACGAGTACGCCCGCTTCCTGCCGCACGTCATCCTCTGACCCCACCGCCGACCCGAGCCCCCGGCCCCGCCGGGGCCGGGGGTCGGCCGCCCCCGGAGCGACCTCGGGACGGACGCCCGCGCCCGCCGGAACTGGCGCCGCCGGCGGGGACGGACGCCCGCCCGCCAGGGACCGGCGCCCGCGCGCCCGTCCCCGGAGCGACCTCGGGACGGACACCCGTCCCTCGGGGAGCGGGCGTCGGTGTCAGTCCGAGAGCACCGCCCGCAGCTGCTCCAGACCCCAGTCCAGATCCTCCTTGCTGATGACCAGCGGCGGCGCGATCCGGATCGTCGAACCGTGCGTGTCCTTCACCAGGACGCCGCGCTCCATCAATTTCTCGGAGATCTCCCGGCCCGTGCCCCGGGACGGGGCGATGTCCACACCGGCCCACAGCCCGCGCCCGCGCACCGCCTCCACGGCGCCTCCGCCCACGAGCAGCCCCAACTCGGAGTGGAGATGCTCGCCCAGCTCCGCCGCCCGCTGCTGGTACTCCCCGCTCCGCAGCATCGCGATCACCTCCAGCGCCACGGCGCACGCCAACGGGTTCCCGCCGAACGTCGACCCGTGCTCACCCGGCCGGAACACCCCGAGCACATCCCGGTCCGCGACCACCGCCGAGACCGGGACCACACCGCCGCCCAGCGCCTTGCCCAGGACGTACACGTCGGGCACCACGCCCTCGTGCTCGCAGGCGAAGGTCCGCCCGGTCCGGCCGAGGCCCGACTGGATCTCGTCGGCGATGAAGAGCACGTTCCGCTCGCGGGTCAACTCCCGTACCCCGCGCAGATACCCGGCGGGCGGCACCAGGACCCCCGCCTCGCCCTGGATCGGTTCCAGGAGCACCGCCACGGTGTGCGCGGTGACCGCGCGCTCCATCGCCGTCAGATCCCCGTACGGAACGATCTCGAACCCCGGCGTGTACGGGCCGTAGTGGTCGCGGGCCTCGTGGTCCGTGGAGAAACTGACGATCGTCGTCGTCCGGCCGTGGAAGTTGTTCGCCGCGACCACGATCTTCGCGTGCCCGTCCGGCACGCCCTTGACCTCGTAACCCCACTTCCGCGCGGTCTTCACCGCCGTCTCGATGGCCTCCGCGCCGGTGTTCATCGGCAGGACCATCTCCTTGCCGCACAGCTCGGCCAGCCGCGTACAGAACTCCGCGAAGCGGTCGTGGTGGAAGGCTCTCGACGTGAGCGTCACCCGCTCCAGCTGGGCCCGCGCGGCATCGATCAGCCGCCGGTTGCCGTGCCCGAAGTTGAGCGCCGAGTACCCGGCGAGCATGTCGAGGTAGCGGCGGCCCTCGACATCGGTCATCCATGCCCCGTCCGCCGAGGCGACGACGATGGGCAGGGGGTGGTAGTTGTGAGCGCTGTGCGCCTCCGCGGAAGCGATCGCGTCTTGCGTCCTCGACACGGGATCTCCGTTCGTCCTGCGGCCTGGGGCGGGTGTGGCCCCTTTTTCTATCGTCGCTCGGATGCCGGACGAAGAAACCTGGGTGACGGCGCGCCCGCTACGCTGGAAACACGCACGGCGACTGGCGTACGGGGAAGCGACCCCGGGGGAGCCGTGCGCGGCAGACCACACGAGATGCCGCCCGCCTGGGCATCTTCGGGAGACCGAACATCCCGTGTGGTGCCGCCCAGTCGAGCTGAGCCGTACCCCGGGATCCGCCGAAGGCCCGGAGGAACGCCATGAACCACCCCACCCCGCACCCCGCCCTCACCGCCACCGACCCCGAACTCGCCGCGCTCGTCGTCGCCGAGGAGCTGCTCCAGGCCGAGACCCTGCGCCTGATCCCCAGCGAGAACTACGTGTCCCGGGCCGTCCTCGAAGCCTCCGGCACCGTCCTCCAGAACAAGTACAGCGAGGGTTACCCCGGCCGCCGGTACTACGAGGGCCAGCAGAACATCGACCAGGTCGAGAGCCTCGCGATCGAGCGCGCCAAGGCCCTCTTCGGTGTCGACCACGCCAATGTGCAGCCCTACTCCGGCTCCCCGGCCAACCTCGCCGTCTACCTCGCCTTCGCCGAGCCCGGCGACACCGTGATGGGGATGGCACTGCCCATGGGCGGTCACCTCACCCACGGCTGGGGCGTCTCCGCGACCGGCAGGTGGTTCCGGGGCGTGCAGTACGGCGTACGCCAGGACACCGGGCTGATCGACTTCGACGAGGTCCGCGAGCTCGCCCTCAAGGAGCGGCCCAAGGTGATCTTCTGCGGGGGCACCGCACTGCCTCGCACCATCGACTTCGCCGCCTTCGGCGAGATCGCCCGCGAGGCCGGTGCCGTGCTCGTCGCCGACGTCGCCCACATCGCCGGCCTGATCGCCGGCGGCGCCCACCCCTCCCCGGTCCCGCACGTCGACGTCATCTCGACCACCACCCACAAGACCCTGCGCGGCCCGCGGGGCGCCATGCTGATGTCCCGCGAGGAGCACGCCAAGGCCCTCGACAAGGCCGTCTTCCCCGGCCTCCAGGGCGGCCCGCACAACCAGACCACCGCGGCCATCGCCGTCGCCCTGCGCGAGGCGGCCCAGCCCTCCTTCCGCGACTACGCCCACGCGGTCGTCGCCAACGCCAAGGCCCTCGCCGAGGCCCTGCTGGCCCGCGGCTTCGACCTCGTCTCCGGCGGCACCGACAACCACCTGATCCTGATGGACCTCACTCCCAAGGAGGTCCCCGGCAAGGTCGCCGCCAAGGCCCTCGACCGGGCGGGGATCGTCGTCAACTACAACACCGTCCCCTACGACCCCCGGAAGCCCTTCGACCCCTCCGGCGTCCGCATCGGCACCCCCTCCCTCACCTCCCGCGGCCTCGGCACGGAGCACATGGCGCAGGTCGCCGAATGGATCGACCGGGGCGTCGCGGCGGCGGGCGCGGGCGACGAGGACGCGCTCCTCGCGATCCGGGCCGAGGTCGCGGAGCTGATGGCGGCCTTCCCGGCCCCGGGCCTCCCGGCCTGATCCCCCCGGTCGGCGCGAAGGCTCAGCCGACCGACTCGGCTATCCGGCGCGCCTTCTCCAGGGAGGGCTCGCCCTCCAGGCGCAGGGTCAGGGCTCCCGCGTTCCTCGTCCAGAGGAGCGTGGGGCCCGCCGTGCGTATCGCGTGGGTCCACTCCTCACCGCTCGCGTCCGTCAGCGGGAAGCGCAGCCGATGCGGCTCGGCGAACCAGTAGCCCTCCGTGCCCTCCGGCAGATCGACCCACTCCGGCCGCGTCTGCACCAGCTTGCCGAAGGCCGCGGGGAGCCGCGCCGGGAACTCGTCGAGCCGGACCGTCCGGCCGTCCTTCCGCCAGCACAGGCTGATCACCGCCCGCCCCGGCTCCGCCGAGCCGGTCACCGAGACCGCGTCGGGCGCGCCGAGCGCGCTCGGTATCAGCGGGGTGAAGCCGGCCTCGCGTTCGGCGTCCTCCAGCGACACCGGGTCGGCGCACTCCGGCACCGTCGCGTCCCGGCCGGGGTGCGCGCCGGGGTCGTACCGCACCTCCACCCCTCCGAAGCCGAACCAGTCCGCCACCGTCGCCCGGACCGGTGGTGTGAGCACGAGCACCACCAGGACCCCGGAGAGGGCCGCGAGAAGGGCCTTCCACCGCCGACGCAGCCACGCGAACCGCAGCCACGACAACCGGGCCCGGGGGGCCGGCGGCGCCGGCACCCGTTCCGCCAGGAGCTGGGCCAGCACCCGCTCGGCCATCGTCTCCCCGCTCACGTCCGGCACTCTCAGAGCCCGTCCGAGGTCGCGCAGCTCATCCGGGAGCCCGTCGTCCTTCATGCTCGTCACCTCCCTCTAATGCCAGTCCGAGCTTCTTCAGCGCCCGGCTCAGCCGGGACTTCACCGTGCCCCGCGGCCAGCCGAGCGCCTCGGCCGTCTCCGTCTCGTCCAGCTCCAGCAGATACCGGTGGATCACCACCTGCCGATGGTCCTCGCCGAGCCCGTCCAGCGCCGCGAGCAGCCGCCGCCGGCGCTCGCCCTCCTCCGCCGCCACCGCCGGATCGGCTCCGTCCGGTATCAGCGGCTCGCCCGAGAGCAGCTCCGCCTCCCGCCCCGCGACCGCCCGCTGCCGACCCGCCGAGCGCACTGTGTTCCTCGTCTCATTGACCACGATCCGCAGCAGCCACGGCCGGAACGCGGCGCCGTCCCTGAACCGCCCCAGCGACCGGTACGCCTTGAAGAACGCCTGCTGCACCACGTCCTCGGCCTCCGCACCCGCTCCGTACGCCACGGCCGCCCGCAGCGCGACAGCGGTGTGCGCGCGGACCAGCGTCGCGTACGCCTCCGCCTCCCCGGCGCGCACGCGTGCGATCACCGCGGCTTCGGCTTCCCCTTCGCCCGCCCGCCGTCCACCGCCACCGTCGAACGGGGTCCCCCCAGACTCCGTCAGGGGGGACCCCCGGCGCGCCGCCCCGCTGAATTCCAAGACCCGGCCCCCCTCCAGCGTCCTCACACCTTTGATACACCGGCAGAACGGGATCGGTTCCCAGTCCGGGAACGCCTCCCGCACCTGAGAGAATGGGGAACATGGCCTCTGACGTTCCCCGTGTGCTCTCCGGAATCCAGCCCACCGCAGGCTCGTTCCACCTCGGCAACTACCTCGGCGCCGTCCGCCAGTGGGTCGCCCTGCAGGAGACGCACGACGCCTTCTACATGGTCGTCGACCTGCACGCGATCACGGTCCCGCAGGACCCGGCGGAGCTGCGTTCCAACACGCGGCTCGCCGCCGCCCAGCTGCTGGCCGCCGGTCTCGACCCCGAGCGCTGCACGCTCTTCGTCCAGAGCCACGTCCCGGAGCACGCACAGCTCGGCTGGATCATGAACTGCCTCACCGGCTTCGGCGAGGCGTCCCGCATGACCCAGTTCAAGGACAAGTCCGCGAAGCAGGGCGCCGACCGGGCCACCGTCGGTCTCTTCACGTACCCGATCCTCCAGGTCGCCGACATCCTCCTCTACCAGGCCAACCAGGTCCCGGTCGGCGAGGACCAGCGCCAGCACATCGAGCTGACCCGCGACCTCGCGGAGCGGTTCAACGGCCGCTTCGGCCAGACGTTCACGATCCCGGCGCCGTACATCCTCAAGGAGACGGCCAAGATCTACGACCTGCAGGACCCGACGATCAAGATGAGCAAGTCGGCGTCGACTCCCAAGGGTCTGATCAACCTGCTCGACGAGCCGAAGACGACGGCGAAGAAGGTCAAGAGCGCGGTCACCGACACGGACACGGTCATCCGCTTCGACCCGGAGAACAAGGCCGGCGTCTCCAACCTGCTGACCATCATGTCCACGCTCACCGGGACCGGCATCGCCGAGCTGGAGAAGAGCTACGAGGGCAAGATGTACGGCGCGCTGAAGACGGACCTGGCCGAGGTCATGGTGGACTTCGTCACGCCGTTCCGGACCCGTACGCAGGAATATCTGGACGACCCGGAGACGCTGGACTCCCTCCTGGCCAAGGGAGCGGAGAAGGCGCGCGCCGTCGCCGCGGAGACGCTGGCGCAGGCGTACGAGAGGCTGGGCTTCCTGCCCGCCAAGCACTGAGTCCAAGGACCCTGGCCTCAAGGGTGGTGCAGGCCGCACACTGGCGGCTGCACCACCCACCGACAGAGAAGACCGACGACGGAGGAGAACGACGTGGGGACCGTAACGCTCGGCGTTTCGATCGCGGTCCCGGAGCCCTACGGCAGCCTGCTCCAGGAGCGGCGCGCGGGCTTCGGGGATCCCGCCGCGCACGGCATTCCGACCCATGTCACCCTCGTCCCGCCGACGGAGGTCGACGAGGAGCGGCTGCCGGCGATCCGGGCGCACCTCGCCGAGGTCGCCGCCGGCGTCCGCCCCTTCCCGGTCCGGCTGAGTGGCACCGGAACGTTCCGCCCGCTGTCACCGGTCGTGTACGTCATGCTCGCCGAGGGCGTCTCCGCCTGCGCGTGGCTGCAGGAGCGGGTCCGGGACGAGTCCGGGCCGCTGGTGCGCGAGCTGCAGTTCCCGTACCACCCGCACGTCACCGTGGCGCACGGCATCTCCGAGGAGGCGATGGACCGGGCGTACGAGGAGCTGACCGACTTCGAGGCGGCCTGGACCTGCTCGTCCTTCGCGCTGTACGAGCAGGGCTCGGACGGGGTGTGGCGGAAGCTCCACACGTACGAGTTCGGCGGCTGCCACACCGTGCCCGCCGTCCCGGCCCAGGGCACCCCGGTCGACAGCCCGACCCCCGCCGCCGGCTGACCCCCGCCGACCGGCGGCCGGTGACCCCGACCGCCCGGCCGGCCCGCTCCTGACCCCGACCGCCCCGGCCCCCGGCCGCCCGTCTCACACCGGCAGGCGCCGGAAGACCGGCCTCGGGACGTGCCGGAGCGCCGACATCACCATCCGCAGCGTCCCCGGCACCCACACCGTCTCCGAGCGCCGCCGCAGCCCCAGCTCGATCGCCGTCGCGACCGCCTCCGGCGTGGTCGCCAGCGGGGCCTTCGCGAGGCCGGGCGCCGTCCGTGAGCGCACGGAACCCGGCCGTACGACCATCACGTGCACCCCCGTCCCCTGCATCGCGTCCCCGAGCCCCTGCGTGAACGTGTCGAGACCGGCCTTGGACGAGCCGTAGATGAAGTCGGCGCGGCGGGCGCGTTCCCCGGCCACGGACGAGAGCACCACCAGCGAGCCGTGCCCCTGCGCCTGCAGCGCCGCCGCACAGACGAGCGCGGCGGAGACCGCTCCCGTGTAGTTGGTCTGGGCGACCCGGACGGCGGCGAGCGGGTCGGCCTCGTCGTGGGCCTGGTCGCCGAGGACCCCGAAGGCGAGCAGCACCAGGTCGACGTCCCCCTCCGTGAAGATCTTGCCGAGCCGCTCCGCGTGCGACTCCGGGTCGAGGGCGTCGAACGGAACGGTGCGCACGTCCGCCCCCAGTACCCGCAGGGAGTCGGCGGCGGCCGTCAGGGCGGGGGAGGGGCGCCCGGCGAGCCAGACCGTGCGGGTGCGGCGGGCGATCAGCCGGCGGGCGGTGGCGAGCCCGATCTCGGAGGTTCCGCCGAGGAGGAGCAGGGACTGCGGGGTGCCGAAGGCGTCCTTCATGACGATCAAACTCCTCGGTGAGCATCGGAGGGCGGGACGACGGAGGAGGTCCGAGGGTGACGACGGACCGTGGGCCGCGCGGGGCGCAGGGCGTGGCCCGGCCGCCGGGGCTCGACGGGGTGTCGCCCCCGTTTTGGCCGTGGAGGCGACCGTATCGCCCTACATGTGATCGATGCCTGCTTTGCGCGTATTTCGTCGAAATGGGTGATCAACCGACCGTCGGAAGAGATTGTTCGCGGTGGCCGACACGGCGTCAGAGGCCGTCGTGGGCGCGGTTCTTGTGGGCGGGTCTGCGATTCTGAGGCCCGGACGCCCGCATTCCGGTCAATCGGTGGATCAAGGGGTATGCGCACGACATGGACTGGCTGACCAAGCTCCCCGTCATCGGCCCCTGGGTCGCCCGACTCATGCGGACGCACGCCTGGCGCTCGTACGAGACCCTCGACGCCGCCCACTGGACCCGGCTCGCGGCCGCCATCACCTTCATCAGCTTCCTCGCGCTGTTCCCCCTGATCGCCGTCGCGGCGGCGATCGGCGCCGCGCTGCTCAGCCAGGAACAGCTGGACAAGATCGAGGACAAGGTCTCCGACCAGGTCCCCGGCATCTCCGACCAGCTCAACATCGGCGGGCTCGTGGACAACGCGGGCACGATCGGCCTCATCGCCGGCGCGCTGCTGCTCTTCACCGGCATCGGCTGGGTCGGCTCGATGCGGGAGTGCCTGCGCGTGGTCTGGGGGCTCGACGACGAGGACGAGGGCAACCCCTTCGTGCGCAAGGGCAAGGACGCGCTCGTGCTGTTCGGGCTCGGCGCGGTCGGGCTCTGCTCGCTCGCCGCGTCCTGGCTCGGCTCCACCGCCGTCGGCTGGAGCGCCGACCGGGTGGGGATCTCCGGCGAAGGGGCCACCGGGATCCTGCTCCAGGTGGCCTCCGTCGCCGTCGCCGCCGTCGCGGGCTTCCTCGTCCTGCTGTACCTGCTGACGCTGCTTCCCGGCGTCCGTCCGCCGCGCCGCCGGCTGGTGGTGGCGGCGGTGATCGGGGCGGTCGGCTTCGAGCTGCTGAAGCTGCTGATCGGCGGCTACATGCGGGAGGTCGCGGGGAAGTCGATGTACGGCGCGTTCGGTGTTCCCGTCGCGCTGCTGCTGTGGATCAACTTCACCGCGAAGCTGCTGCTCTTCTGCGCGGCCTGGACCGCGACGGGGGCTAGTGAGTCGGCTCGCCGCCGTCGTCCTCAGGAGACTTCGGACGACGACCGAGGACCAGCTCCGGCAGCGGCCAGCGACGGTTGACGAGGAAGACCGCGCCCGCGAGCAGCACCAGCACCCCGCCGGCCACGCCGAGCGCGATCCCGGCGCCGCCGGACTTCGATCCGGCCGCCGAGCTCTCGGCGGTACCCGCGTCCGGGGCGTGCTCGCCCGGGGCGGGCGTGGAACCGTCGCTCCCGGTTCCCGTGTTCGTCCGGGCGGACTTCGGCGGCACCAGCCGGCCGACGGGCGTCACCTTCCCGGACGCCGCGAAGCCCCAGTCGAGGAGCCGGGCGGTCTCCTTGTAGACCGCGTACTGCTCCTTCGAGGAGGGGTTCATCACCGTCACGAGCAGCACCTTGCCGTTGCGCTCCGCGACGCCGGTGAAGGTGGAGCCGGCATGCGTGGTGCTGCCGTTCTTCACGCCCGCCATGCCCTGGTACGGCGCGACGCCGAGGGCACCGGTCAGCAGCCGGTTGGTGTTCTGGATCTCGAAGGTCTCGCGCTTCTTGCCCGGCTTCTGCTCGCCGGGGAACGTGGCACGTGCCGTGGCCGCGTACTCCCGGAAGTCCTCCTTCTGCATCCCGCTGCGCGCGATGAGGGTGAGGTCGTACGCGGAGGAGACCTGGCCGGGGGCGTCGTAACCGTCGGGCGACACGACGTGGGTGTCGACGGCCTGGAGCTCCTCGGCGTGGTCGTTCATGTCCTGCACCGTCTTCCGGATGCCGCCGTTCATCTCGGCGAGCACCCGCACGGCGTCGTTGCCGGAGCGGAGGAAGACACCGAGCCAGAGGTCGTGGACGGTGTAGGTCTGCTTCTCCTTGACGCCGACGAGGCTGGAGCCCGAGCCCATCCCCTGGAGTTCCCTGGGGTCGACGGTGTGGCTCGTGGTCTTGGGGAACCTCGGCAGGACCGTGTCCGCGAAGAGCATCTTGAGCGTGGAGGCGGGGGCGAGCGGCCAGTGGGAGTTGTGCGCGGCGAGCACGTCGCCGGTCTCCGCGTCCGCGACGATCCAGGACCGCCCGGTCAGCTCCTTGGGGAGGACCGGGGCGCCCGCGCCGAGCTTCACCTGGGTCCCGGGCAGGCTGAGCTGCTTGCCGCCGACGGAGGCCATGGCGGCGGGAGGCTTGGGCTGTTGGTCCTCCTTGTTGTCCGCATGCGCCGGGGAGACGGCGACAAGGGGGAGCAACGCGGCAGCGGTGACCGCCCAAGCGGTCTTCTTCGATGCAGACACGATCGAAAACGTACAGGTACGCGTCGGGGAACCGAACGCCGCGGGGCGGTTCGCCCCGGGGCGTCCACCCGGACGCCCCGGCCGTGGGGGCCGTGCGACCGGCGGTGATACTGGGGCTATGAAGCTCAGCCGTCCCGTCTCCTGGTTCCTGCTCGCCTTCGGGGTGTGGAGCTGGTTCATCTGGATCACTTTCGTCAAGAACCTGTGGAACGACGGGAGCGGTCTCGCCTTCGACGACGCGGGCGACCCGACGGCCTACTTCTGGGTTCATCTGCTGCTCGCCATCACGTCCTTTGTCCTGGGGACGGTGGTCGGCGTGATCGGGTTGCGTGGCGTGCGCGCATTGCGTCGCGAACGCGGATAGGGGTTGGGGCGCGTGCTCGTCTTCCTGCTGGTCCTGGTCGTGGTCCTCGCCCTGCTGGGCGGGGTCCACTGGTACGTGTGGAAGCGGCTGGTCCGCGATGTGACGCTCGCCGGGGGCACGGCACGGCGCCTGGGTACGGCGGCGGCCTTCGTCCTGCCCGTCCTGTCGCTCGCCGCCCTCACCGCTGGCCGGGCGGGGGCCCCGTTCTGGCTCCAGCAGGTCGTGGCGTGGCCGGGCTTCCTCTGGCTGGCCCTGCTGCTCTACGTGACGCTCGCCCTCGTGATCGGCGAGGCGGTCCGCCCGCTCCTGCGACGATGGCTCGAAGGCCGCGCCGACAGGGCGGCCGGTGACGGCCGGGACGGTCCGGCATCCGTGGCGGAACCCACGGACCCGGGGCACGGCGGACCGCGCGCCGGGACGCCGGTCGGCGTTCCGGTCGCCGCGGCCGGGGGCGGCGCCTCGGCTCCGGTCGGCGGCTCCGCTCCGGTCGGCGGGCTGCTGACCGAGGTCGACGCGGAGCCGTCGCCGACCGGACCGGCGGACGCGGCCGAGCCGGCCCACGGCGCCGGTGACACCGGTCCCGACGGCGGGAACGGTGCGACGGGCGGCTCCGCCGCCACCGGTCCCGCCGATGCCGGCGGTCCCGCCGGTGCCACCGCCGTGTCGCGCCGGCTCTTCGTCTCGCGGGTCGTCGGCGGAGCCGCGGCCGCCGCCGCGATCGGCACGGTCGGGTACGGGACCTACGGGGTGCTGCGCGGGCCCCGGGTCAAGCGGGTCACGGTGCCGCTCGCGAAGGTGCCGCGCGCCGCGCACGGCTACCGCATCGCCGTCGTCTCCGACATCCACATCGGGCCGATCCTGGGCCGCGCCCACAGTCAGCGCATCGTCGACGCCATCAACGCCACCCAGCCCGACCTGATCGCCGTCGTCGGCGACCTCGTCGACGGGACGGTGGAGAACCTCGGGGCCGCCGCCGAACCCCTCGCCCAGCTCAGGGCGCGGCACGGCTCGTTCTTCGTGACCGGCAACCACGAGTACTTCTCCGGTGCCGACGCCTGGGTCGACCACGTCCGCGAGCTCGGCCTGCGGCCGCTGCGCAACGAGCGGGTGGAGATCGCCGCCGGCTTCGACCTCGCCGGGGTCGACGACATCGCGGGCGAGAGCGAGGGCCAGGGCCCGGACTTCGGTGCCGCGCTCGGCGACCGCGACCGGGCGAAGGCGGCCGTCCTGCTCGCGCACCAGCCGATCGTCATCCACGACGCCGTCCGCCACGGCGTCGACCTCCAGCTCTCCGGCCACACCCACGGCGGCCAGCTCTGGCCCGGCAACTACCTCGCCGAACTCGCCAACCCGACGGTCGCCGGACTGGAGCGGTACGGCGACACCCAGCTCTACGTCTCGCGCGGCGCGGGCGCGTGGGGACCCCCCGTGCGGGTCGGCGCGCCCTCCGACATCACCCTCGTGGAGCTGGCCTCCAAGCAGGCGTGACACCGGACTCCCCGCCGGGGTGCCGCACCCAGCCCGGGTGCCGCACCCTGCGTGGGCGACGGCCCGGGGCGGCGGGCGTGGTGACGTGCGTGGCCGGACGCCGGGCGCCGAGGCCGGCGACGGGCGTCGGGCGACGGACGCCGGGCGCCGAGGCCGGCAACGGGCGTTGGACGCCGGACGCCGGACGCCGGGCGCCGGACGCCGGGCGACGGATGCCGGACGCCGAGGCCGGCGACGGGCGTCGGTTGGGACATCGGGGCCCCTCCGGGGCGGAACCAGGTGTGGCGGGTGGGCGTAAGTCCCTCTATCCCGGACATATGCGTGCAGTGTGAAGGTTTACTCTTCCACATGTGAAATCCGTGTGATTGGGTGGCGCCATCGCGGCATGGCTGGGCGCCGCCGCGCCAGGGGTGGGCACGAAAAAAGGAAGCACGGCGATGCGGTCGACGATCCGTCTGCGGATCCTCATCACTTGTGGAGTTCTGGTGGCCGCCGGGGTGGGAGGCTGGCAGCTCCTTCCCTCCGACGACGTCCGGAAGGACCCCATCACCGTCGGTACCACCGACGAGGTGTCCTCGCTCGACCCGGCGGGCGCGTACGACGCCGGTTCCTGGGCGATGTACAGCAACGTCTTCCAGTCGCTGCTGACGTTCAAGCCGGGCTTCACCACACCCGTCCCCGACGCCGCCGAGAGCTGCAAGTTCGTCGGGACCACGCTCACCACGTACGCGTGCGACCTCCGTGACGACCTCACCTTCGCCAACGGCCGCAAGGTCACCGCCGAGGACGTCAAGTACTCCTTCGACCGGATGCTGGGCATCAAGGCCGACGTCGGCCCCGCCCCGCTCTTCCCGACCCTGAAGAAGGTCGTGGCCGAGGGCCGGACCGTCACCTTCAGCCTGAGCGGCCGGGACGCCACCTTCCCGCTGAAGCTGGCGACGGGCGCCGGGTCGATCGTCGACCGCACCCAGTACCCGGAGAAGAAGCTGCGGGAGGGCACCACGGTCGAGGGCTCGGGGCCGTACGTCCTCAAGGAGTACAAGCCCGGTGAGAGCGCCCGTCTCGAACCGAACCCGAACTACCGGGGCGCGGTCGGCAAGACCGGCGGACCGGTCGTCGTCCGGTACTTCACCGAGTCCGAGGAGCTCGCCTCCGCCTGGAACACCAAGCAGGTCGACGTCACGCACCGGCAGATGCCGCCGGAGTTCCTCTCCCGGCTGGGGACCGAGAAGGACACGGCCCGGATCACCGAGGCGCAGACCGCCGAGATCCGCAATCTCTACTTCAACGTGAAGTCCCCGTCGCCGATGGCGAAGAAGGCGGTCCGGCAGGCCGTCGCCGCGGTCATCGACCGCCCGGCGATCGTCACCGGCGCCTACCACGACACGGTCGAGCCGCTGTACTCCCTCATCCCGCAGGGCTTCAACGGCCACAGCACTTCGTTCTACGACAGGTACCCCGAGCCGTCCCGGGACAAGGCGGAGGGCCTGCTGGAGGACGCCGACATCGAGACCCCGGTCTCCTTCACCCTCGGCTACCGCAAGGACGCCACCTACGGCGCCGAGGCGGCCGAGATGAAGCGGCAGCTGGAGGCCACCGGGCTGTTCAAGGTGAAGCTCGTCGAGGCGGAGTGGAAGGACTTCCAGCAGGCGTACGTGAAGGGCGACTACGACGCGTACCCCGTCGGCTGGCTCCCCGACTTCCCGGACTCCGACAGCTTCACCGCCCCGCTCGTGGGGACGGGCAACGCGATGCACAACGGCTTCGCGAGCGGCAAGATCGACCAGCTGATCTCCGCCACGCAGCAGTACAGCGACCGGGCGGCGGCCGCCAACGACTTCGAAGCCATCCAGGAGCAGGTGGCGGCCGACGTGCCGCTGGTGCCGCTGTGGCAGAAGAAGGACTACGTCCTGGCGACGGCCGACGTCGCGGGTTCCCAGTACCTGACCGACGGCACCGGGATCTGGCGGCTGTGGGAACTGAGCTGGATCTGACCGCCCGCTGAGGCCGAGGGCCCCGAGTCGACCTGCGACTCGGGGCCCTCGGCGCGTGTGCGGAGCGTCAGTCCTTCTCCCCGGCCGTCCTCTCCTTGGACGTCTTCGTCTTCGGGGTGGCCCGCTTGGGCTTGCCCGAGGCCGCCATGCCGGCCGCCGTCGGCATGAAGTCGGCGAGCAGGTCGTGCGTCTCGCGGACCAGAGGGCGCAGCAGCCGGAAGCGGGAGAGCGAGATCGCCCGGGCGGTGACCGGAGCGAGCCGCTCGACCAGCCGCCGGCTGTTGGCGCAGCCCTCGGACCGGTCGTACACCCAGAAGAGGACCAGCCCCATCTGCTGGAGCCAGAGCAACTGGGGCAGCGGCTCGGCCAGTTCGGGGTCGACCTTGACGTCGGCCCCCGAGATGACCCTGCGGTGGACCTCGATCGCGGCCTCGCGCGGGCCCTCCGACTCCGGGGAGAACGGGCTGAGCGGGCTGTCCGGGTCGGCCGCGTTCTTGAAGAACTGGGCCGCGAACTCGTGGTACGGCTCGGCGATGTCGAGCCAGCCGAGGAGGACCCCGCGGATGCGGGCCGTGAGGTCCTTCTCGCCGCCGTCGAGGACGTCGGCGACGGCGGTCTGGTGCTCCTCGGCGATGCGGTCGTAGAAGCCCTGGACGAGGTGTTCCTTGGAGGCGAAGTAGTAGTACGCGTTGCCGACGGAGACCCCTGCCTCCTGGGCGATGGCCCGCATCGTCGTCTTGTCGTAGCCGCGCTCCTTGAAGAGCCGGAGCGCGGTTTCGAGGATGAGCGTGCGGGTCTGTTCGCTCTTCGCGGCCTTCGCCGGGGCCTTGGCCCCGGAGGCGGGCTCGCCGGTCTCTGCGGGGTGCACTTCCTTCACGTCCTTCACAGTGCCCGAGCCTAGCCGGGCACGCCGGGCACTTCGCAGTGCCCGTCCTCGCAGGCCGGTCCGTCGCCCCTGATCGCCTCGCGCCACGTGGCGGCGGCCAGGACGGTCGCCCGGGCGAGGGGCTGCCCGGCCGGGGTGGCCAGCCAGTGGGCCTTGGCCCGGTGGTCGGCCAGTGCCCAGAGGCAGACGATCCAGGCGGACGCGGCGCGGTAGATCTGCCCCCGGTCCCCGATCACGGTGATCTCCTTCAGGGTGGAGCCGTGGTCGAGGCCGGGGAAGCGGCGCCGGGCCTCCTGGGAGGCGGCGGGGACGAGGTCGAGCGGGACGAGCTGCCGCTGCCGCATGAGCCAGTGCCGCAGATGGACACAGAGCGAGCAGTCGGCGTCGTACAGCACGGTCAGGCGGTGCACCGGTGTGACCGGTCGTCCGGTCGGCGTCGTCATGGCCGGTTCACGCGCCGGCGCTCGCGCCCGTGGCGGGCGGTGCCCAGGGGCCGCCGCTGCCGGACTGCCGGGTCCAGCCCTGCGGGGGCACCGGCGGGACCTGCTCGCGCTCCATCACTCCCCGGCGACGGATCTTGTTGAGGACGTAGACGTTGGCGAGGTGCATCACGCCGAGGACGAGGAGCACCACGCCGAGCTTGACCGAGAGGGCCTCGAAGAGCGACCGGGCGTCGGCCACGGCCTCGTCCTGGCTGAGGTAGAGGGCGACGAAGCCGAAGTTGACGAGGTAGAACCCCACCACCAGGAGGTGGTTCACGGCATCGGCGAGCTTCTCGTTCCCGTGCAGGACGTCGGAGAGGAACACCCTTCCGTTGCGGCTGAGTGTGCGGGCGACCCAGATGGTCAGAGCCACGCTGATCAGCAGATAGACGATGTACGCGACGACAGTGAGGTCCATGCCCCACGCTCCTTTGAACGCGTTCAAAAGCTGGCAGTCATGACTGTAGACCCTCGTTTGAACATGTTCAACCAGGGGGTGGGGGCGGGCGGGAAATCCCGGGGCGGTCGGGGCGCCGGCCGCCTAGAGTGGCTGCTGATGCTCTTCCATGACGTGGCCGGTGAAGGCCCTTCCATAGTTGTCCTGCTCCACTCCGGCGTCTGCGATCGGAGGATGTGGGACGCGCAGTTCGCGGCACTGGCCGCCGCCGGTCACCGCGTGGTGCGCTGCGACCTCCGCGGCTTCGGCGAGACCCCTGTCGACCGCTCGTTCACCCACTGCGACGAGGTCGTGGAACTCCTCGACGCCCTCGGCGTCGAACGGGCCGCCCTCGTCGGCTCGTCCTTCGGCGGCGAGGTCGCCCTGGAGACCGCGGTCCGCCACGCCGGCCGCGTCTCCGCGCTCGCGCTGCTCTGCTCCGGCATACCCGACTTCGACCCGAGCGACGAGCTGCGCGCCTGGGGCCGCCGCGAGGACGAGCTGCTCGAAGCCGGTGACGTGGACGGGGCGGTCGCCCTCAACGTCGACACCTGGCTCGGACCGGAGGCCGACGACGAGGCCCGCGAGCGGGTGCGGGTGATGCAGCGCCGCGCCTTCGACGTACAGCTCGCCGCCCCCGAGGAGTTCGAGCGGGGCGACGCCGGGGTGACGTCGGCGGAGCTGACCGGGATCGACGTCCCGTGCCTGGTCGTCTCCGGAGCCCATGACGTGCCCGACTTCCGGGAGATGTCGGCGCGCCTCGCGACGCTGATCCCCGGCGCCCGCCACGTCGAGCTGGAGTGGGCGGCCCATCTCCCCGCCCTGGAGCGCCCGGAGGAGACGGGCGCGCTGCTCGCCGGCTTCCTGGCCGAGGTCAGAGCCCCCGGCGTATCCGTGAACTGATCGCGCGGTCGGTGATCTCCGCGTCGGCGGCGAGCAGGAACGCCTTCGAGAGGATCACCGACAGCGTCCCGCCCTCCTCCTCGTACGGCAGGAACACCCTCTCCGGGGCCTGCGGCGAGCGGCCCGGCTCGATGTGCAGCAGGGCGTCCTCCGGCTCCATCAGGACGACGCCCGAGCCCAGATGGATCCGGTACGCCCGGAGCTCGCCGCGGACCCGCAGGAACCGCTCCGTCAGCTCCGTCCGGTCGGCGATGCCGGTGCGCGGCAGCAGCCGGGCCAGCGTCTCCCGGCGGATCCGCGCCGCAGCGGTGAGCTCGCCCGACGACCAGCTCTGCCGGTATCCGTCGTACGCCCGCTCGTCCTCGCGGTCCCGCCACTCCGGGTCCGCGCCGATCGACGCCACCCCCACGAACAGGTCGACGTCCCGCAGCGCCTCCGACAGCGGGAGCGCCGGTACGTCGGCCGGTGCGACCCGCTCCCAGGCCCCCCGCGCCCCGGCCGAGGCGGCGCGGCGCTCGAAGCGGACCGGGCCGGTGGAGCAGAGCGCGGCGACCCCGTCGCCGGAGGCGCCCGCGTCGACCAGCTCGACCAGGAACCGGGCCCGCAGGAACACCCCCTCGTCGACCGGCAGATCCCCCGGGCGCGGCAGGTCCCGCGTCATCTCGGAGGAGCCGCTGTCCCCGAAGTACCCGAGGGCGTCACCGGTCCAGCCGCGCTCTGTCATCAGCGCGCGGGCCTGGCCGTAGCGCAGGACGTGCCCGGCGAATCGGGGCGAGCCGGAGCCGGCCGCCCCCTCGGCCGGGCCGAGGGGGTAGACCTCGCGGAAGACCTGCTTGAACGGCTGGCGCAGTTCCCGCTCCGTCAGCTCGGCCCGCCACTCGCCCACTTCCTCGGCCTCGGACCGGATCGGATGCCACAGGCGCAGCCGGGACCCGGGGGAGACCGGGACCGCCGTGCCGTCCGCCCCGGCCAGGGCCCAGCCGCCGGCTGTCCGCTCCGGCACCCCGGCCGTCCAGCGCTCGTCGGCGTCCGGCGAGACCTCCCACAGCAGCGCGCGGGAGACGGTACCGGTCACGGGGTGGTCGATGTAGTAGCGCTCCCAGTCGCCCGCCGGCCAGATCGTGCCCGCCGCCAGGTGTTCCTCCAGGCGCGCCCGCTCCAGGGCCAGCAGGGTCCGGAGCTCCTTCGACGCGGCGCGGAGCGGCGCCAGTCGCTCGCCGTACCCCTCCCGGATCGCCTTGGGCGCCGACTTCAGCACCCTGCCCTGGGGGCCCAGGAACGACAGCGAGGCCACGCCCGGCTCCTGCGCGCGGAGCACGGCCGTGTACTCCCCGAGCGCCTCCTCCCGCATTCCGCGCCCGTCGAGCCCGTGCGTCGGCACCCCGCGCTCGCGCAGCATCGCGGGCGTGAGCCCGGCCCGTCCGGCGACGGCCTCCAGGGCCTTGGCGATGCCCTTGGCGACCGTCCTGTTGAGCACCTTGCCCTTGAGCCGCCCGAGCCACTGGACGGCGTCGCCGGCCCGCTCTCCCTCGCAGGCCCCGAGGACGGCGACGGCGGTGGTGGCCAGCGGCCGGCTGCGGCACTCGCCGCCCGATCCGCCGAGCCCCGTGCCCGCGTGGAGCGCGATGGCGCCGGTCAGCGGGACGGTCCAGCCCGCGTCCAGATCGAGGGCCGTCCACAGCAGTCCTCGCACGAGGCACGTGTTGCCTTCGCCCAGGAGGCCCCGGCCTTTCATCCCCCAGGGGTTGAGATCGGTGACCGCGTGCTCGGGCTGCGCGGCGATCCCCTCAAGCAGCCGCCGCACCAGCTCCGCACCGGAATCCGTCTCCGCGACAAGGGCCGATGCCTGCCTGCGCCAGGTCCTGGTGACCTTGACCTTGTCGACGAGGGCACAGTGCGCGAGGAACGCCGTCGCTCCCGGCCCCGCGAGCAGCTCCGCAAGCGCGGCCCGCATCGCGGGTCCGTAGTCGTCATGGGCGTCGAGCAGATGCCGCGGCAATCGGCCCTCGAAGACCGGCGTCTCGCGACGCAGCAGCGCGTCGATCCGGTCGCGTACGGCGGTGAACTCGTCGCTCTGATGGACGCGGAGGTGCTCGGCGGTACGGCGCAGCGCCCGAACCCGGGGTCGATCGAACTCCTCGGCCTGCTCGGCGGCCGACAGCGCTATCGGCGCGAGCGCCCTGAACCTGCCCTCCAGCTCGTGCGGAGCGACCTCGGCGTCGTTCCCCATCAGCCGCGCGAGCAGCACCTGCGACTCGTCCGTCGACCAGCCGAGTCGCTGGCCGGCGAGATGATCCAGCGCGCTCGCCACGACCGGATCGTCGCGGCGGCACATCGTCCGGTGGAGCAGCAGCGCGCTCTCCCGTCGCCCCGCCGGGTCCAGTCCGTTCAGGAACTCCCGGACCCGGCCTGCCTCCAGTGCCGCTGCCAGCCCGCTCTTCACGCTCGTGGTCCCCACCATGCGTATGACGGTAGGGGACACCACCGACAGCGCGCGCTCCCGCCCCTCAGCGGAAGTTCCGTACCCCCGGAACCAGCGCCGTCCCCAGGCAGCAGCCGCCGACCAGCACCGCGGCGGCGATCAGCGGGACCTCGGGGCCCCAGGCGGAGGCGGCGAGCGGGGCCAGGGCGTAGCCGAGCGGCATGGCGGCCAGGGAGAGCAGCCAGTCGTAGGACGTGACACGGGCCAGTGTGTGCGCGGGGATGGCCCGTTGGACGGCTGTCTCCCAGACGGGGGAGAGGAAGCCCAGGCCGGCCTGGGCGATGCCGTAGGCGGCGATCGTCACCGGCGCGGGGGCGGGCAGGGCGAGCAGCACCAGCGGCAGGGCGTACGTGGCGAGGCCGAGGTTGGCCGTGAGGACCGGGCGCCGGGGGCGCGCGCGGTGGGCGAGCAGCGAGCCCAGCAGCAGGCCCACCGCGCCGGTCTGGACGAGTGCCAACCAGACCTCCTCGCCGCCCAGCCGGCCGAGCGCGATCGACGGGCCGAGGGTCATCAGGACGGCCGCCGCGCCGTTCCAGGCGCTGTGGCCGACGAGGCTGGTCCAGTACCAGTCGCGGGACCTGACCTCCTGCCAGCCCTCCTTGAGGTCGGCGCGCAGCGAGCGGCGGGGGATCGGCACCCGCTCGACCCGTACGGCGAGGAGCAGCAGGGCGCTGATCGCGAACGTCGCCGCGTCCAGGACGAAGGCCCACCCGGCGCCCGCCGTGAGGACCAACGTGCCGGCGAGGGCCGGTCCGCCGATACGGGTGGCGCTCTTGGCGATGCTCATGGCCGCGTTGGCGCGCTGCAGGGCCTCCGGGGCCACGGTCCCCTTGACGAGGGGCGACCCGGTCGGCATCGAGAACGCGCCGGCCGCGCCGCCGAGGACCTCGGCGGCGGCGATGACCCAGAGGGACGGGCTGCCGCTCAGCAGTTGCGCGCCGACGAGGAGTTGGGTCGCGCACCGGACGAGGTCGGTCGTCAGGGCGACCGTGCGGGCGTTGAAGCGGTCGCCGACGACTCCGCCCACCGGCAGCAGGACCAGCTTGGGGACCATCGCGCAGGCCAGGACGAGCGCGAGCGCGGAGGACGAGCCGGTGGCCTCCCAGACGGCGATGGCGAGAGCGGCGGGGATCGCGGCGTCGCCGAGGAGGGACAGGGTCCGGGCGGTGAAGAGCAGCCGGAACGAGCGGCTGCGCAGCGGGTGCGGGACGGGGGAGGGCGCGGACACGGGTGCCGTGTCGGAGGGGGCCGAAGGCATGACCATGAGAGTATTTCGGTACCGAATGATTCGTCAACGAAATATTCGACGTCGAAGGACTCGCGATGTCGACGTACGATCGACCCATGGAGTCGACCGAGCCCTCCGAGCCTTCGGGGCAGACGCAGCGGGACTGGACCGACGCGCACGTGGCCCAGTGGCAGCCGGTGCTGCCCGGTCTCGACCCGGTCGTGGAGGGTGCCGTCACCCGGATGAAGAAGCTCTCCGTCCATCTGCGGCGGGTGCGCGAACAGTCCCTCGTGGACTTCGACCTGGAGCGGTACGAGTTCGACACCCTCCACAAGCTCGCGGGCCGCGGCGGCAGCGCCGCGCCCTCCGAACTGGCCCAGGACCTCGACCTCGCCCCCGCCTCGGTCACCGGCCGCCTCGACGCCCTGGAGAAGCGCGGTTTCGTCCGCCGCACCCAGTCCACGGCCGATCGCCGCCGGGTCGTCGTCGAACTCACCGCCTCGGGCCGCGAGACCTGGCTCGGCGCGATGGACGTCCTCGGTCACGAGGAGTACCGCCTCCTCGGCGTCCTCGACGAGGGCGAACGCACCCTCCTCAACGACCTGCTCCGCCGGATCATGATCGTGGCAGAGGCGCCGCCGGACGCTTCCCCCGGCGCTCCTCGTACCCCTTGAACCCCGCCTGGGCGATCCGGATGACCCGGGCCACCTCCTGGTCCACGTCCTCGCCGGTCGGCAGCGTGGAGTACACCACCACCCGGTCCAGGTCCGGAGTCGCGAACACCCCGCTCGTGTGGCCGTGGTTGGTGCCGGTCTTGCCCCAGACCAGCGGGCCGCCTCCGGGCAGCCGGATCCGCGTCAGGCCGCCGTAGCTGAAGTCCGCGCCGGGTATCGGCGGAGTCGTCGACAGCAGCCTCCGCTCGGCGGGCGCCAGCAGATCGCCCCGGAGCAGGGAGTTCATGAAGCGCGTGAGGTCGGGGGCGGTGGAGACCATGCCTCCCTCGGCCCAGGCCACGTCGTCGGCGGGGAGCGAGGTGTCGCGCAGGCGCAGCGGGCGCAGCACCCGGTCGCAGAGCTCCGAGCCGTACGTCCGGCCCGTCACCTTCTCGACGATCAGACCGACGATGAAGTAGTTGACGCCGTTGTACCGGACGGTCGCGCCGGGAGCCGTCGGGGTGCCGCAGGACAGCGCGGAGGTCACGCTCTCCAGCGGCGTCCCGGGCCGGTAGCACTCGGGCTTCTGCAGACCGCTGGTGTGGCTCAGCAACTGCCCGACGGTGATGGGCGCGTACGAGGAGGGCAGCAGGCCGGGCAGCAGCTCCTGCACGGTGTCGTCCAGCGACAGCCGTCCCTCGCCGACGAGTTGGAGCGCCACGGCCGAGGTGAAGAGCTTGGTGACGCTGCCGACGGGGAAGCGCGCGTCCGCCGGTGCCGTCCACTCGCCCGAGGTCCCGGTCCACCGCCCGTCGCGCCCGGAGACCTTGACCATCGCCCCGCGCACATGGTCGTCGGGCAGCCCGGCGAGGGCGGCCCGCAGCGCGGCCCGGTCGAGGGTCCCGCCCGGCGCGCCGTGTGCCACGGGCGGTGCCGTGACCGAGATCGCGGCCGGGGGCGCCGCCGACGGTGCCGTGCGCGCGCCCGGGGTCGCCGCCGTGGCCGGCACGGTCGCCGCGAGCACGCCGACGAGGGCGGCCCCCGCCGCCGCCGTCATCGCCCAACCCGACCTGCTGATACGTGAGTTCGTCATGGACCGAGCATCCCGCCGGCCGGTCCCCCGACCCATCGGGGAAGACCCTGGCCGACCCCCGAAGCGACCCGGAAGGGACCGACGTCCGGCAGCCCCTGCGCGGTGAGCGCTACATGCTCAGCGAGCGCGCGTAGTTGAGCTGCGCCATCACGCGGTGCATGGTGTCCGGTCCGGTCGCCGGGATCATCGTGGCGTGGTGCCGGCCGCCACTGGTCACCGTGACCTGGATGAAGCCGGTGGTCGTCTTCTCCTTCATGAGCAGGAACAGCAGGCCCAGCAGGCAGAAGATGAAGAAGATGACGGCCAGCACGATCGCGACCGTCGGCATCTTCTCCTCGGTCCGCGACATGTCCATCGCGTTCCACACCGCGCCCTTGAGCGGCATCGCCCCGGCCGGAGTGATGATCTGGTCCCCGACCACGGTGATGTCCCCGAGGCTCAGCACCGGCGCCCCGCCGCCCTGCATCGCCGGAGGATGCTGCGGCGGGACCGGAACGCCCGGCAGCGTCGGCTGGTACTGCTGCCCCGGTACCGGCTGCGGATACCCGTAACCGGGCGTCCCCGCCTGCTGGTCGGGACCCCACTGGTACTCGCCGCTGTCCTTGTAGGGGTTCGGCTCGCTCATCTCTCCCCGTCCTCCATCACGAAAAAGCCCGCTGACGAAAAAGCCCGCTTCTGCACGCTGAGCGTACAGAAGCGGGCTTCCCCGCAGTGACCAGGTGTCAGAAGCGGCGCGTGATCAGCGCGCGCTTCACTTCCTGGATCGCCTTCGTGACCTCGATGCCACGCGGGCAGGCGTCCGTGCAGTTGAACGTGGTGCGGCAACGCCACACGCCGTCCTTGTCGTTCAGGATCTCCAGGCGCTGCTCGCCCGCCTCGTCACGCGAGTCGAAGATGAAGCGGTGCGCGTTGACGATCGCGGCCGGACCGAAGTACTGGCCGTCGTTCCAGAAGACCGGGCAGGACGACGTGCACGCGGCGCAGAGGATGCACTTGGTGGTGTCGTCGAAGCGCTCGCGGTCCTCGGCCGACTGCAGACGCTCGCGCGTCGGCTCGTTGCCCTTGGTGACCAGGAACGGCATGACGTCCCGGTACGCCTGGAAGAAGGGCTCCATGTCGACCACGAGGTCCTTCAGCACCGTGAGGCCCTTGATGGCCTCGACGGTGATCGGCTTCTCGGGGTTGATGTCCTTGATCAGCGTCTTGCAGGCGAGCCTGTTCTTGCCGTTGATCCGCATCGCGTCCGAGCCGCAGATGCCGTGCGCGCACGAGCGGCGGAAGGTCAGCGTGCCGTCGACGTCCCACTTGATCTTGTGGAGGGCGTCGAGCACGCGCTCCTTGGGGTCGATCTCGATCTGGAAGTCCTCCCAGACCGCGGCGTCCGACACCTCGGGGTTGAAGCGCCGGATGCGCATCGTGATCGTGATGTACGGAGAGGCGGCGGACTCCGCCTCGACCTTGTCCAGTACGGGGGTAGCCATCAGTACTTACGCTCCATCGGCTGGTAGCGGGTCTGGACGACCGGCTTGTAGTCGAGACGGACGGTCTCGGAGCCGTCCTCGCCGACCTCGCGGTACGCCATGGTGTGGCGCATGAAGTTGACGTCGTCGCGGTTCGGGTAGTCCTCGCGGTAGTGACCGCCGCGGGACTCCTTGCGCGCCAGGGCGGAGACCGCCATGACCTCGGCCAGTTCGAGCAGGTTGCCCAGCTCGATCGCCTCGAGGAGGTCCGTGTTGAAGCGCTTGCCCTTGTCCTGGATGGACACGTTCTCGTAGCGCTCGCGCAGCTCGGCGATCTTCTCGACGGCCGTCTTGATCGTCTGCTCGGTGCGGAACACCATCACGTTGGCGTCCATCGTCTCCTGGAGCTCGCGGCGGATGTCGGCCACCCGCTCGTTGCCCGTGGAGCTGCGCAGCTTCTCGATCAGCGAGACGACGAGCGACTCCGGGTTCTCCGGAAGCTCGACGAAGTCGCTCTTGGCGGAGTACTCGGCGGCGGCGATGCCGGAGCGCTTGCCGAAGACGTTGATGTCGAGCAGCGAGTTGGTGCCCAGACGGTTGGCGCCGTGCACGGAGACGCAGGCGACCTCGCCGGCCGCGTACAGACCCGGGACGACGGTGGTGTTGTCGCTGAGGACCTCACCCTCGACGTTGGTCGGGATGCCGCCCATGGCGTAGTGCGCGGTCGGCTGGATCGGGATCGGGTCCGTGTAGGGCTCGATGCCGAGGTACGTACGGGCGAACTCGGTGATGTCCGGGAGCTTGGCGTCGAGCTGCTCCGGCGGAAGGTGCGTCAGGTCCAGGTAGACGTGGTCGCCCTCGGGACCGCAGCCGCGGCCCTCGCGGATCTCCGTGTAGATGGAGCGGGAGACGACGTCACGGGACGCGAGGTCCTTCATGACCGGCGCGTACTTCTCCATGAAGCGCTCGCCGTCCTTGTTGCGGAGGATGCCGCCCTCACCACGGGCGCCCTCCGTCAGCAGGATGCCCATGCGCCAGATGCCCGTCGGGTGGAACTGGAAGAACTCCATGTCCTCCAGCGGCAGGCCGCGGCGGTAGCAGGCCGCCTGGCCGTCACCCGTCAGCGTGTGCGCGTTGGAGGTCACCTTGAAGAACTTGCCCGTGCCGCCGGAGGCGTAGATCACGGCCTTGGCCTGGAAGATGTGGATCTCACCGGTGGCCAGCTCGTACGCGACGACGCCGGCGGACTTCTTGACGCCGTCGACCTCGGTGATCAGCTGGTCCAGGACGTAGAACTCGTTGAAGAACTCCACGCCCTCCTTGACGCAGTTCTGGTACAGCGTCTGGAGGATCATGTGGCCGGTGCGGTCCGCGGCGTAGCAGGACCGGCGGACCGGCGCCTCGCCGTGGTTGCGGGAGTGGCCGCCGAAGCGACGCTGGTCGATGGTGCCGTTCGGGGTCCGGTTGAACGGCAGACCCATCTTCTCCAGGTCGAGGACGGCGTCGATGGCCTCCTTCGCCAGGATCTCGGCGGCGTCCTGGTCGACCAGGTAGTCACCGCCCTTGACCGTGTCGAAGGTGTGCCACTCCCAGTTGTCCTCCTCCACGTTGGCGAGCGCGGCGGCCATGCCGCCCTGCGCGGCGCCCGTGTGGGAGCGGGTGGGGTAGAGCTTCGTCAGCACGGCGGTGCGGCTGCGCTTCGTCGCCTCGATGGCGGCGCGCATGCCGGCGCCACCGGCCCCGACGATGACGGTGTCGTACTTGTGGATCTTCATGACGTGGATTACCTCTGCCCCGTGCCTAGCGGATGTTCGGGTCGAAGGTGAAGATCACCAGCGTGCCCAGAAGGATGGTGAACACCGTGGCGGTGTACAGCAGGCCCTTGAGCCACAGGCGCGTGTTGGCCCGCTCCGCGTAGTCGTTGATGACCGTGCGGAGGCCGTTGGCGCCGTGCAGCATGGCGAGCCAGAGCATCAGCAGGTCCCAGACCTGCCAGAACGGGGACGCCCAGCGGCCGGCCACGAAGGCGAAGCCGATCTTGGAGACGCCGCCGTCGAGGAAGAGCTGGATCAGCAGGTGGCCGAGGACCAGGACCACGAGGACGATGCCCGAGAGGCGCATGAAGAGCCACGCGGCCATCTCGAAGTTGCCTCGGGTCGCCCGCGGCGTCTTGCCGGTGCGCTTGCGGGGGGCCTCGATGTACGGGGCCGGGTTGTCCACGTCGTAGTGGGCCGCGCCCTCGACGGGACCGATCGCGGAAGTGGTGTCAGCAGACATGTCTGGCGTCAGCTCCCGAACAGTTCACGTGCGGCGTGGCCGAGGACGGGGTAGATCGAACCCGCCATCAGCACGACCCAGATGCCCACGACGGTCCAGAGCATCTGCTTCTGGTAGCGCGGGCCCTTGGACCAGAAGTCCACGGCGATGACCCGCAGGCCGTTCAGCGCGTGGAAGAGGATGGCGGCGACCAGGCCGTACTCGAGGAGTGCGACGATCGGCGTCTTGTACGTGGCGACCACTTCGTCGTAGGCCTCGGGGGAGACGCGGACGAGAGCGGTGTCCAGCACGTGTACGAACAGGAAGAAGAAGATGAGGACGCCGGTGACTCGATGAGCCACCCAGGACCACATTCCTTCCCGGCCGCGGTACAGCGTTCCAGCCGGCACGGAAAAACCCTCCGGGAGCGGGGATCAGGGTCGGCCGGCTTCAGTGTCGGTCTGACCCGGCCGGGTACGGTCCACCGGCCCCGGTCATCGTAGCGACGACTTGTCGGTTCGTTCGCGCGGGGTCCATAGGTGTGATCAAAGAGGCACGGACGGACTATCGGCTGGGCGGGAATCGCCGCATTCCGGACGGATTCACAGGGCGGCGATGCGGAAGGTGAGCCGGGCGCGGGCGAGTCGGCGGAGCTCGTCGGCGGCGATCACCCGCTCCTCCTCGGGTTCGTTGCCGAGTCGTGACCGGATGCCGGCGAGGACCTGGTCGAGGCGCTCACCGGGGCGGACGCCGTCGAGGCTGATCACGAAGGCGTGTCCGAACCTGCTCTCGTACGCGGCGTGGGCGGCCCGCAGGGCGGTGTGCGCCGCGGGCGGGGCGTCGGGGTGGGGCGCGGCCGAGGACTCGGCGGCCAGCGCCTCGTCGAGCTCGGCGCGGGACAGGTCGTATCCGGCCTCGTCGGCGGCGGCGAGCAGCGCGTCGACGGTGGGGTACGGACGGTGCGCGGCCACCCGTTCGGCCCAGCGGCCGCTGTGGCAGCAGGCCAGGAGCAGCTCCTGGGCGAGCGGGGCCGGGGCCACGTTGAAACGCCTGAGGCCGGCGAGGTGCGGGGGGCTGCCGTGCTGGGCGGGTATCGCGGGAGTGGCGGCGGAGCCCAGGTTCCGGGAAGAGGCACGGGTGTCGCTGGTCAGCGTGGGCTCCGGGAAAGATGGGGTGGGTGTGACGCAACGTTATCGATGGGCAGGGGAAACTGTCCGACGGATGCGCGAATTTCACCCGGAAGGGAGAGTTTCGGAACGAACGCGTGACGTTTCGGAACAGCCGTACGCCCCCGAATGGCCCCGCCTCGCTCCCTGGGGGAGGATTCGCAGTGATGCGGTACGCCATACGAGGGCCCCATGTGGGCCCGACCCTCCTCGCGGCCGCGGTGGCACTGGCCACCGTGACGGCCTGCTCCGACGGTTCGTCCGCCGCCCCCGGCGGCCCCTCGTCGGGAGCCGGAACGCCCTCGTCGGCGACCTCGGCCCCGGAGCCGAGCCCCACGCCCACCCGGACGTACCCGCTCTCCACCGCCCCGCTCACCGTCCCGGCCGTCCGCACCCACGAGGCGGCACGCGGGCCCGGCTGGCGCCCCGCGCCCGCGGCCGGTGTCGTCATCGCGAAGGGCAGCGAGGGGCTGGCCGACGAGGGCCGGCTGCTCGCCGGCGAGCTGAAGATCGCCTACCGGGGGGCCGTCGCGGCCCGCGCCGGCGACGTCGAGCTGGCGCTCGGCGGCAAGGGCGCCCCCGAGTCGTACACCCTCACCACCCGCGACGACCGGGTCCGGATCACCGGCCCCGACCAGGCGGGCGTCTTCTACGGCACCCGCACGCTCAAGCAGTCGGTGAACGGCTCGGGCGCGATGCCCGAGGGCACCGTCACCGACGCGCCCGCCAAGCCCCAGCGCGGGCTGAACCTGGACATCGCCCGCAAGTTCTTCACCGCGGAGTGGATCGAGGCCCGGCTCAGGGAGATGGCCGACCTCAAGCTCAACCAGTTCGGTCTGCACTTCTCCGACGACCAGGGCTTCCGGATCGAGTCGGACACCCACCCCGAGATCGTGTCGGCCCAGCACCTCACCAAGGCGGAGGTGCGCCGCATCCTCGCGCTCGCGCAGACCCTGCACATCACCGTCGTGCCCGAGATCGACTCGCCCGGACACCTCGGCGCCGTCCTGCGCGCCTATCCCGAGCTGCGGCTGCTCAATGTCCAGGGGGTTCCGCGCCAGGGCGCCATCGACATCTCCAAGCCCGCCTCGGCGAAGCTCATCGACGAACTGCTGCGCGAGTACGCCGGGCTCTTCCCCGGCGGCTGGTTCCACGTCGGCGCCGACGAGTACCAGGCGCTGACCGTTCGCGACCCGGCGGCCTCCTATCCGCAGCTGGCCACGGCGGCGCGCCAGAAGTACGGACCGCAGGCGGGCGTCCAGGACCTGGCGGAGGGCTGGCTCAACGACCGGGCGGCTGTGGTCCGCTCCACCGGCAAGGTGGCGAAGGCGTGGAACGACGGCTTCTTCCGGGGCGGGGTCGTCACCGCCGACAAGGACATCGAGGTCGAGTACTGGACCGGCAAGGAGATCGGGGCCCGGCCGCCGATCGAGTACCTCCAGGAGGGCCGCCGGGTCGTGAACCTCAACGACGAGTTCCTGTACTACGTGCTCGGTGAGCCGAACCAGTTCACCTACCCCACCGGCCGCCGCATCTACGAGCAGTGGACCCCGCTCGTGCTGCGCGGCACGACGCCGGTCCCGGCGCGGTACGCGTCCCAGATCCTGGGCGGCCGGTTCGCGGTCTGGTGCGATCTGTCCCAGTCGCAGACCCAGGCGCAGGTGGCGGACGGGATCCGGATGCCGCTGACGGCGACGGCGCAGAAGCTGTGGGACTCGCGGACGCCGACGATGAGCTGGGACCAGTTCCGGGCGCTGGCGGTGAAGGTGCGGGGCTGACCGGGGTTCTCCCCGTGGACGCGGATCTTCCGCGTCGCATACGGTCCCCAGCGCGGTGGCCGCCCGGCCGCCCTGGTGCCTCGGGGAGAGGCACCGCTCATCCGTGGGGTCCGTTCCGTCATGCTCCGCAATCCCGTTGGTCTGTCGTACGCCGTGGTGACGCTGCTCGCCGCGCTCGGAGTGGCCGACGCGGCGCTCTTCGCCGCCGCCGTCGACGTACGGCTCCTCATGACCGGCGATCTGAAGGACCACCCCGACCCCGAGGGCTTCGGCCACATGGGGGTCGACGTCGCGGCGGCGCTCCAGGTGATCGTCCAGCTGGCGCTCACCGTCGTCTTCATCGTCTGGTTCCACCGGGTCCGCAAGAACGCCGGGGTCTTCGCGCCCGACGTGCACCGCGGCGGGCCCGGCTGGGCCATCGGCGCCTGGTTCGTCCCGATCGCCAGCCTCTGGTGGCCCCGGAGCGTCGCGGTCGGCACCTGGCGGGCGAGCCGCCGGGACCCGTACGGCGACGGCAAGGGCGAAGGGGAGTCGCTCGCGGTGCTCAACTGGTGGTGGGCCTTCTGGATCATGACCGACGCCGTGAGCCTCTTCGCCACCTCGGTGTACGACGACGCCGACACGGTCGAGGAGTTCGCGGCGGGGGCCGGCCTTCTCATGGGGGCGGCCGCCCTGGACATCACGGCGATCGTCCTCGCGATCCGCTTCGTCCGCCGCCTGACCTCTATGCAGCACGCGAAGGCCACTGGCATGATTCCGGCCGCGTAGTGACGTAATCGCGCCAAGTGACGCAGTAAGGGAAGTACAGCGTCCGCAACGGGAGGCCCCGATGAGCCTGCTGGAACTGATCGACCGCGCCGACGAGCGGAGTCTGGCGGCCGCCGGGCTCGCCTGCCTGGACCGGTGTCTGCCGCTGCTCGCCCCCGAGGGCGGGGAGGTGCTGCGGCCCGTCTGGGCGGCGGTCGCGCGTGGCGACGGCGGGGCCTGGGGCGAGGCGATGGCCAAGGCCCGCGTCGAGCTGGCCGGCGACGTCGAGGCCGGGGCCGCGGCCGGTCTCGTGCGGGAGATGCTGGACGCCGCGCCCCCGGAGTGGGCCGAGGAGCCGCTGCGGGCCTGGGCCTCCGGATGCTCCGTCACCGCGCTCGCCCTGCACGGCCGGTACGACGCGGCCGAGGTCACCGACGAGTCGATCGCGCGATGCCGGGCCGGGGACGGGGCCGGTGCCGGTCCGCTCCTCGCCGGTGAGCTGCGCCGCCAGGAGACCGTCCTCGAATCCGTCGCGCAGGGGCCGACCGGTCTGCGCCGGGCCCGCGAGCTCTCCACGGAGGGCGGTCGCGTGCTGCGCGCCGTCGTCTCCCGCCGGGCGCGTACGGCCTGACGGTCCGAAGGACCGAGTGTCTCCGGGGAAACGATTCGGCCGGGCACCCCCCGCGGGGTGCCCGGCCGCTGCCGTCACGGCGTCGTCAGCCCTTCGGGTCCACCGCGAGCTGCTCGATCGCCGCCGTGATGTCCCCCTCCGCCCGCTCCTTGTCGAGGCCGAGGCCGGTCAGGACGCCGTCGCCGTCCTCGTACTCCAGCAGCGCCAGCAGGATGTGCTCCGTGCCGACGTAGTCGTGGCCGAGCCGGAGTGCCTCGCGGAAGGTCAGTTCCAGGACCTTCTTCGCCGCCGCGTCGTACGGGGTGAGCGCGGGCGCCTCCTCGGCCGCCGGGGGCAGCGTCGGGGTGACCGCCTCGCGCAGCGCCTCCGGAGACACGCCCTGCGCGGTGATCCAGTGCATCGCGATGCCCTCGGGCTCGGCGAGCAGACCGAGGGCCACGTGCCCGATCCCGATCTCGGCGTTGCCCGCGGCCGTGGCCTCGTTCTGGGAGGCCACCACCACGTTCCTGGCGCGGGGGGTGAAGCGGCTGAACCCCGCGTTCGGGTCCATCTTCTCCGCGTCCGGGTCCTTGGGGACGAAGCGCTTCTGGGCGGCCTGGCGGGTGACGCCCATGCTCCTGCCGATGTCGGTCCAGGAGGCGCCGGAGCGTCGCGCCTGGTCGACGAAGTGACCGATCAGATGGTCGGCGATGTCGCCGAGGTGGTCCGCCGCCATCACCGCGTTCGACAGCTGGTCGAGCGCGTCGGTGTTGGTCTTCTTGATGGCTTCGATGAGGTCGTCGAGCCGTACGGGGACGTTCATGCCGACTGGTTTCGTCATAGAGGCAACCCTAGGTTGACAGTCCTGAGGTGTCAACCTTCGGTTGACAGTTCGACGGGCGTCATGATGACCGCCATGACGACGACGAGCGGCCTCACCGCACCCGGCATCACCGCCGACGACCTTCAGCACGCCGTCCGCCTCTCCCTCACCACCCTGCGCGGCGCCGCCGCCACGACCACCGCCGCCGACTGGCGGCGTCCCGCGGCCACGCTGACCTGGAGCTGCTGGGAGACCGTCGAGCACCTCGCCGACGACCTCTTCGCCTACGCCGCCCAGCTCGGCCTCGACGCGCCGGCCCTCGGCACCGAGGTGCCCTTCCTCGTCGAGCGGCGCCGGGAGGGCGGCCCCGCCAACGTCACCTACGCCGACCCCGGGTCCGGCACGACCGGGCTGCTCCAGGTCCTGGAGTCGTGCGGCGCGATGCTGGCCGCCGTCGTCCGCACGGTCCCCGCGGACCGGCGCGCGTACCACTGCTTCGGCCTCTCCGACGCCGAGGGCTTCGCGGCCATGGGGATGGTCGAGACCCTCGTCCACACCCATGACGTCGCCGCCGGTCTCGGCGTGCCGTTCCATCCGCCGGCCGGCCTGTGCGGCCAGGTCCTCGCCCGGCTCTTCCCCGACGCCCCCACGGACACGGACCGCTGGCCGACCCTCCTGTGGGCCACCGGCAGGGGCGAGCTCCCCGGGCACGAACGGCGCACCGCCTGGCGCTGGTTCGCCGCGCCGAGAGAGCCGGGAGCGGCCCACGACACGACGGTGTGAGCGGACGTTCCTCGCGCACCAGTGACGTTTCCCCGGGGCCGCGCGCTGAAGGGAAGGGGGACGGCGCGTCGCGCCCTGCCTCACGGGGGCACGGGTACGTCGGCACGAAGAGGGAAGCGTGGGCGCGGACGACGGGGAACTGGGGATCCTGGTCGGGCGTGCCCAGCGCGGGGACGAGGACGCCTTCGCGGCGGCCTACCGTCTGGTGCAACCCGGGCTGCTCGGCTATGTGCGGGGCCTGGTCGGCGAGGACGCCGAGGACGTCGCGTCGGAGGCATGGCTGGAGATCGCCCGGGACCTGGGGCGGTTCCGCGGCGACGGCGCCGGGTTCCGCGGCTGGACCGCGGCGATCGCCCGCAACCGGGCGCTCGACCATCTGCGCCGGCAGCGCCGGCGGCCCCGCACCTCCGCGCTCGAACAGGACGTACTGGAACTCCCCGGCGGTCACGACACGGCGGCCGCCGCCCTGGAGAGGCTCTCGACGGAGCAGGCGCTCGCCCTCGTCCGCGGCCTGCCGCGCGACCAGGCCGAGGCCGTGCTGCTCCGGGTCGTCGTCGGGCTCGACGGGCCCGCGACCGCCCGCGTCCTGGGCAAACGCCCCGGGGCGGTCCGCACCGCGGGCCACCGGGGCCTGCGGCGACTGGCGGAACTGCTCGCCGCCACCGAGCCGACACGACGGCGGAAGGATGGGACATGACACGCGAACCGGACCCGCTCGCCACCGCGCTGAGCGCGGCGCTGCGGGGCGAGGAGGGCGGAGCCGGCGCGGACGAGGCCCGGGTGCGTGAGGCGTTCCGCGTGGCACGGGACACCGGGCGGCGCGCGTCGCGCCGCACCAGGCGGCGGGACGACTGGCGGCCGGCTCCGGTACGGGGACGGTGGCGCGGCTCCCTGCGGACGACGGCGTTCGGTGTCGCCGCGACGGTGCTGCTCGGCGGTGTCGCGGTGGCCGCGTCCGGAAACCGCGCGGCCAGGGGCGGGAACGGCCGCGCCGGCCGGCGCTCGAACCGCCCGCGCGCCAAGGGGCGAAAGCGCTGAAAGGCCCGGTGACAAGGAGGACGACCGGGGCCGCCACCCCCCACAGGAGAGGCCCCGGTCGCCGTCCGCCGGAGCCGCAGCACGGCCCCGTACTCCCTACAGCGCCATGGATGCGTTTTCTGTCACACCGCCCGGCACCCCTAGAAGGTTGCAGGTTGTACAAAGACCGGACGAACATGGACGCGGCGACGGGGAAGGACGTAGCGTGCTGATGCGCGCCGGCTGGTGCGGCGGTGATGACCAGCCGCGATGACGAACAGGTTGTGGGGATTGCTGGGGGACGACGCGGAGCTGACGGCCGCGGTGCTCGCTGCGCAGAACGGGGACGAGGACGCCTTCCGTACTGTGTACCGCGCCGTGCACCCCCGGCTGCTGGGCTACATACGCACGCTCGTCGGGGACGCCGACACCGAGGACGTCGCCTCGGAGTCCTGGCTCCAGATCGCGCGCGACCTCGACCGTTTCAGCGGCGACGCGGACCGGTTCAGGGGCTGGGCGGCACGCATCGCCCGCAACCGCGCGCTCGACCACATCCGGATGCGGGGCAGGCGCCCCGCGTCCGGCGGAGACGAGACCGAACTCACCGACAAGCCCGCCGACTCCGACACCGCGGGCGAGGCCCTGGAAGCACTGGCCACCGGCCACACCATGAATCTGATCGCCCAATTGCCGCAGGACCAGGCCGAGGCCGTCGTCCTGCGCGTCGTCGTCGGCCTGGACGCCAAGAGCGCCGCCGACACCCTCGGGAAGCGCCCCGGCGCGGTGCGCACCGCCGCGCACCGAGGTCTCAAGCGCCTCGCCGAACTCCTCCACGCGGAGGGCGACGGCAGCGGAGCCCCGCTCGGGGGAGTACCGCCGCAGCGCGGCCGCAGGCCGGGGGCTTCGGTCCCCGGTGGTGTGACGCAATCGCGCGCGCGGACGCAGAAGGACATGTGATGGCCGACGAGCGGTACCCATGGCTCGACCAGGAGGCCGCGGAGCGGCTGCTCCGTGGCGAGCCGGTCGACGCCGTCGACGATCACGCCCGCGACCAGGTCGAGCGCCTCGCCGAGGCCCTCGCGTCGGCCCGGCCGTTCGCCGACGCGCCGGACGCCGAACTTCCCGGCGAGCAGGCGGCCCTGGCGGCCTTCCGCAAGGCCACCGCCGAGCGCTCCCTCGCCATGTCCCCGGTCCCCTTCGCGCCCGACGCCGCCGAACTCGGCGGCGTACGGCTCGGGCGGGTGCCCGCAGCCCGGCAGTGGGGACGCTCGCTGCGGTACGGACTGGCCGCCGCGGTCGCCGCCGTCGCCGTCGGCGGGGTCGCCGTCGCCTCCGGCACGGGCATGTTGCCCTTCCAGGACCGGGAACGTCCGGCGCCGGCCGGCTCCGTCTCGGCGGTGGAGATACCGGAACCGGTCGCCTCCGGCTCCCCGGACGAGGGCTTCGGCACGGCCACGCCGTCGCCGCCGCCCCCGGGAGAGGAACGGAGCCCCGACGCGTCCCCCTCGCTCTCCACGCCCCCGTCGACGCCCGGAACCGGCGGTACGGGCGGCGAGGACCACGCCACCCCCGAGCCGGGGAGGACCACGTACCCCGCCGACCGGGACCGGGACAGCCTCGCCGCCAAGATCGTCAAGGCGTGCCAGGACTACCGCGCCGGACGCCTCGACGACAGCGCGGAGCGCCGGCTCACCGATTCCGTGCGCAAGGGCGAGACGGTGCGGCGCTACTGCGACCGCGTCCTGGCCGCCGGCTCCACCGGCGGCGCCACCAGGGAACCGTCCACCGCGCCCTCCGGCGGCAGCGGCGACGGCAGGGGCGACGACGGCTCCTCCGGAGAGGGCGATCGAGCGGGAGCCCCTTCGGGCCCCGGCGGCACGGGCCGCGACGACCACCGTGGCGGGGGCCGCCACGACAGCCGCGCCGACGACCGCGGCGACGGCCGCGGGAAGCACCGCGCCGACGGCCGGAACACCGGCCGAGACCACCGTTCCGACCGCCCCGGGAAGCCGGCGTAACACTTTTCGGCCCGTCGGCGCAGTACTGAGTGAGCCGACTGGTCATCGGCCGCGCAGAGAGCCGGGGTTCCCCCCGTACCTTCGGCTCCGCGCACCCGGCGCGGGTGGGACACGTTCCCCCGGTCCCACCCGCGCCCTTTCTCCCTACCGCGCCGCTACCAGTGGACGACGACCTTGTCGCCGACCTTCACCTGGTCGAAGAGGGCCGCGAGCTTCACCTTGTCCCGGACGTTGACGCAGCCGTGCGAGGCCCCGTTGTAGCCGCGGGCCGCGAAGTCCGACGAGTAGTGCACGGCCTGGCCACGGCTGAAGTACATCGAGTACGGCATCGGCGTGTGGTAGAGCTTCGACCAGTCCTGGCGGACCTTTCGGTCGACCTGGAAGGTCCCCTCGCGGGTCGGGGTGTTCTCCGAGCCGAAGCGGACGTCCATCGACGACACCACCTTGCCGTCGATCATCCAGGCCAGCGTCCGGCTCTCCTTGCTGATGCACAGCACCCGGCCGGTCATGCAGCGCGCGTCCGGCTTGTCCAGCTTGTTGGTGGTGGACGGCTTGAGCTCGTCCGCCGTCGGCTCGCGCGTCATCGCCAGCAGCCGCTGCCAGGTGGTCTCGTCGACCGAGCCGGTCTGCGGCAGCTCCCGCTTCTTCTGGAAGGCCGTGACCGCGCCCCCGGTCATCGTGCCGTAGAACCCGGTGGGCGCGCGGTCGAAGTAGCCGATCTGGCGCAGCCGCGCCTGCAGCTCGCGCACCTTCGCGTTCTCGTCCCCGTCCTTCATCAGGACCTTGCCGGTGGGCTGCGCGGTGGTGGGCGTGGAGGACGGCTTGTCGTCCGTCGTCGGCGTACCGCTCGGCTCGGCCGTCGGCGAGGTCGGGGCCGGCGCCGGGGACGAGCTGGTCGGCGCGGCGCTCGTCGACGGCGACGTGCCCCCGCCGCCGGCCGCCTGGGCCGTACAGCTGGTGGCGAGTGCCACGGCGGCCACGGCCAAGAGTGCTCTGGGTATGACGGACGAACGGCGCATCGGAAGCCCCCCGGAATGTGTCTGTGTACCTATTGGATGCTTCCCGTGCCCGCTTGGTTGCGCACCCGCCACAAGTACGGAGGATGCTGGTGAGGAAGGTCCCGGCGTGCGGCGCTCCGAGCGCCGTGGTGCCGGAGCCACAGTCCGCCGCGGGGGTCGTTGCCGCGGTGCAGGCCCACCGGGAGGCAGAGCAGATGGTGCGCGAGACGGAGTCGGGGCTCCCCATCGAGCCGGTCTACGGACCGGACGCCCTGGACGGGTGGGAGCCCGCCGAGAAGCTCGGGGAGCCGGGCTCGTACCCCTTCACGCGCGGCGTGTACCCGTCCATGTACACCGGCCGCCCGTGGACCATGCGCCAGTACGCCGGCTTCGGCACCGCGGTCGAGTCCAACGCCCGCTACAAGCAGCTCATCGCCAACGGCACGATGGGCCTGTCCGTCGCCTTCGACCTGCCGACCCAGATGGGCCACGACTCCGACGCGCCGATCGCGCACGGCGAGGTCGGCAAGGTCGGCGTCGCCATCGACTCGATCGACGACATGCGGGTGCTGTTCGACGGGATCCCGCTGGACCAGGTCTCCACCTCGATGACGATCAACGCCCCCGCCGCCCTCCTGCTGCTCCTCTACCAGCTCGTGGGTGAGGAGCAGGGCGTCCCCGCGGACAGGCTGACGGGCACCATCCAGAACGACGTGCTCAAGGAGTACATCGCCCGGGGCACGTACATCTTCCCGCCCAAGCCCTCGCTGCGGCTGATCGCGGACATCTTCAAGTACTGCCGGGCCGAGATCCCGAAGTGGAACACGATCTCGATCTCCGGCTACCACATGGCCGAGGCCGGTGCCTCACCCGCGCAGGAGATCGCCTTCACCCTCGCCGACGGGATCGAGTACGTCCGTACCGCCGTCGCCGCCGGCATGGACGTCGACGACTTCGCGCCCCGGCTCTCCTTCTTCTTCGTGGCCCGTACGACGATCCTGGAGGAGGTCGCCAAGTTCCGGGCGGCCCGCCGGATCTGGGCGCGGGTGATGAAGGAGGAGTTCGGAGCGGAGAACCCGAAGTCGCAGATGCTCCGCTTCCACACCCAGACCGCCGGTGTGCAGCTCACCGCCCAGCAGCCCGAGGTCAACCTGGTGCGCGTCGCCGTCCAGGGCCTCGCGGCCGCCCTCGGTGGCACGCAGTCCCTGCACACCAACTCCTTCGACGAGGCCATCGCCCTGCCGACGGACAAGTCCGCCCGGCTGGCGCTGCGCACCCAGCAGGTCCTCGCCTACGAGACCGATGTGACCGCCACCGTGGACCCGTTCGCCGGCTCGTACGTCGTGGAGAGGATGACGGACGACGTCGAGGCCGCCGCGCTGGAGCTCATGCGGAAGGTCGAGGAGCTGGGCGGCGCGGTCAGCGCGATCGAGCGCGGCTTCCAGAAGAGCGAGATCGAGCGTTCGGCCTACCGCGTCGCGCAGGAGACGGACAGCGGCGAGCGCGTCGTCGTCGGCGTCAACCGCTACACGATCGACGCCGAGGAGCCGTACGAGCCGCTGCGCGTCGACCCGGCGATCGAGGCCCAGCAGGCCGCGCGGCTGGCCGCGCTGCGCTCCGAGCGGGGCCGCGCGGCGGTGGACGCGGCGCTCGGCGAGCTGAAGCAGGCGGCCGAGGGGACGGACAACGTCCTGTACCCGATGAAGGCCGCGCTCAAGGCGCGGGCCACCGTCGGCGAGGTGTGCAACGCGCTGCGGGAGGTCTGGGGGACGTACACCCCGTCCGACGTGTTCTAGGGGTGCCGCGCCGATCCGGCGGCCCGCCACGCACCCGGGAGATTCCGCATCGCGAAACACGGGAGCGGACAGTCGCACCCGCGTGCGAGACTCCGTCCCATGCTGGGAGTCACCGATCTGCCGACCTATCTCGCGGGCCTCGTCCTCATCATCCTGCTGCCCGGGCCGAACTCGCTGTACGTGCTGTCCGTCGCCGCCCGCAAGGGCACCCGGACCGGATACAAGGCCGCCGCCGGCGTCTTCACCGGGGACGCCGTCCTCATGACGCTGGCCGCGCTCGGTGCCGCCTCGCTGCTCCAGACCACACCCCTGCTCTTCATGATCGTGAAGTACGCGGGCGCGGGCTATCTCACCTGGATGGCCATCGGCATGCTGCGCGCCGCGTGGGGCATGTGGCGCAGCCGCGGCGAGCTGACGCCCGAGGAGCCGGAGGCGGCCCCGGCCGCCGGGGAGAACCCGTACCGCCGCGCGCTGATCATCAGCCTCTTCAACCCGAAGGCGATCCTCTTCCTGATCTCCTTCTTCGTGCAGTTCGTGGACCCCGGATACGCCTACCCGGCCCTGTCCTTCCTGGTGCTCGGCACGCTGCTCCAGATCAGCAGCTTCCTCTACCTCACGATGCTCATCTTCGGCGGGACGCGGCTCGCGTCCGCGTTCCGGCGGCGCAGGCGCCTCTCGGCAGGGGCGACCTCGGCGGCGGGCGCGCTCTTCCTCGGCTTCGCGGCCAAGCTGTCCCTCAGCAGCGCCGCCTGACCCCGGCCGCAGCGCCGCCTCGGCCCTCGGGCGGCGCCGCCTTGACCCTGACACCGTGTGAGGCCGTTCCGTAGGAGACGTCATGTTCACCATCGGAGACTTCGCCCGGCACGGGCGGGTGTCGGTCCGGATGCTGCGCCACTACGACGCCATCGGACTCCTGCACCCGGCCCATGTCGACCCGCACAGCGGCTACCGCTTCTACGAGGCCGACCAGCTGGCCCGCCTCAACCGCGTCATCGCGCTCAAGGAGCTCGGCTTCACCCTCGAACAGGTGGGGTCGATCCTCGACGAGCAGGTCGGCCCGGAGGAGCTGCGCGGCATGCTGCGCCTGCGCCAGGCCGAGCTGGAGACGGCCCTGGCGGAGGCGGCGGGACGGCTGGCCCAGGTCGGCGCGCGGCTCCGAGCCATCGAGAGCGAGGGACGCATGTCCACGCAGGACGTCGTGATCAAGAAGGTGCCGCCGGTCCGGCTCGCCGAGCTGAGCGGGGAGGCGGCGGGCTTCGGCGAGATCGGCCCGGTCATCCAGCCGCTGTACGAGCGGCTGTGCGCGACCCTGGAGGCCGCGGGCGTGACCGGGTTCGGCCCGGGCATCGCGTACTACGAGGACACGGGCCGCGGGGACGGCTCGATCGTCGTGCACGCGGGGATGACGGTCCCGGCCGGGGCCGAGGCGGCGGGCGTCGACATCGTCGTGCTGCCGGCCCTGGAGGAGGCGGCCACGGTCGTCCACCGGGGCCCGATGGACGAGATCCTGCCGAGCGTCCAGACCCTGGCCACCTGGATCGACGCCCATGGCTACCGCTCGGCGGGCTATCCCAGGGAGCTGTACCTGGAGTGCCCGGACGACCGGGCGAAGTGGGTGACGGAGCTCCAGGAGCCGGTCGTCCGCGCGTAGTCGCGGCGCGCGGGGCGGGCCTGGGCGCATCCCGCGGCCGGGGCCCGCCCCGTGGCAGAGGCGTACCCACGCGGCCGGGGGACCGGCGGCGGGCGCACTCCGCGCCGTGGGCCCGGGGCCCGGGCCCCTCCGCGGTCCGGGCCCCTCCGCGGTCCGGGCCCCTCCGTCACCTCGCGAGGGCCCGCTTCAGGCGCAGCGCGCGCCGGGCCAGCCTGCGGACCCGGGGGTGGCGCGGGACCGGGATGCCGCCCGGGAGCCCCAGGACGGTGAGTCGGCGGCGCGTGAAGTAGTGCCGGGTCCGCTCGGCCAGCGGCCCCGACAGATGACGCGTCGCCGCACCCCGCAGATCACCCCGGACCTTGGGCTGCATCGCGAACCCGACCGCCGCGACCAGACCCGCCAGCGCCTCGTCGTCCGGCGCCTCGACCGCCGCGCCCTCCAGGTCGGGGACGAGCGCGTCGACGAGGGTGAGCGGTACGCGGTTGCTGTTCTGGTACGGGGTCAGCCGGTCCAGGACCGTCCGGGTGCCGACCCGGGCCACCGGGATCCCGTAGAAGGCCCGTGCCGTCATCAGCGCCGTCGAGAAGCAGCCGACCACCAACGCGGGCCGCAACTCCCGGTACACCACCTCCGCGAGCACCGGCCGGTCGAGAACGGTCAGTTCGGCGCCGAGCGCCGCCGCCTCCTCGGCCAGCCTCCGTGTCCAGGCGTCCGGCGCCGTCGGGTGCGGCTTGAAGACCAGGCTGCGGTGCCCCCGCGCGATCGCGCCGCGCACCATGCGGACGTGGAGCTCCTCCTCCTCGGCCGGGGTGAGCAGCGAGAGCGCCGCCAGGTACTGGCCGAGCAGCAGTGCCGGACCGTCCTCCTCGGCGGCCGAGTCCGCCAGCTCCGCCACCACCTTGGTGAACGCCTCCGCGGGCACCACCTCCGCCGTGGCCCCGAACTCCGCGAGCAGCAGCGGCGCGAGCCCGGGCACCAGATCGAGATGGAGCAGTCGGCGCACCCGCTCGCCGACCAGCGGGTCGATCTTGTTGCGGGTCGGGCCGTAGCTCATCAGCCCGTCCGCGTACACGTCGAGCGGAGCCTCGGAGAACAGGCGGGCGATCGTCAGGGCCGGTGCGACCTGCACCGATTCCACGACCAGTTCGACCCGGTCGTCGCCGAGCCCCCACAGCAGCCGCAGATGGCGCTCCAGCATCGGGAGGTCGTCCGCGCGGGGCGTCCAGCCGGACGGGTGGAGCGGGGAGATCGCCTCGTTCCAGGACAGCACGCCGTCGAACCGGCCGCGCAGCCGCTCGAAGCCGGGCATCTCGGCCGGCGACGGCGTCGTCTCCGGCACCGCCGCGTTGTTGCCGACCAGCAGGAGGCGCCGGTCGGCCGGGCCGAAGCAGCCGCTGTCCAGGGCGGCGGCCAGCGTCGTCACGCCGTAGAGGGTCGACGCGTAGAAGATCTGGGTGGTGCTCACGCGGCGGCCCCCGAGGCCGAAGGAGCGGGCAGGGAACCCGTGCCCACGCGGCGGCGGCGCAGCCTGCGCAGGACGGCCGCCCGTTGTTCGTCCATCGAGCCGAGCGCGTCACCGAGCACGTCCTGGGGCATGCGCCGCAGAGCCGCCGCACTCATCGAACGCAATTTCTTCGCCACGGCCGGTTCGAATCGTTCGGCCGACGAAATGTGGTGCGAAATAAGAGCGCAATACGTGCGGACGGCCTTCGGGAGAAGCTGTTCCGCGTCGACGTCCTGCGCCGTTTCTTCGATCACCTGGTCGAAAGCGCGGATGAAATCCAGCTGCCGTACATCTCCTATCTGGGTGAGCGAGGTGGAGACCCCGCGCCGGTAGAAGATCCCCAGCGTGCTGACGGCGGCGAAGGAATCCGCCTCCCGGTGCAGCTTCCAGATCCACGGCCGGTCCTCCGCCGTCCGCAGCCCCGGCGTGAAGTGCAGCAGGCCGCGGTCCAGCAGCCGCCGGTGGTACATCCCCGCCCAGGCGTACGGGTAGTCCACCGAGGTCGTCCGGTCGGCGGGCAGGATGGCGTCGCGCGGACGCAGCACCTCGCCGCGCCGCCCGACCGGCGACCGGCGCACGGAGCGGTTCCGCCCCGTGCACACCACGTGGTCGGTACGGAGGAAGTCGCAGTCCAGCTCGTCCATGGCCGTCACCAGCCGCGCGAAATGGCCGGGCGCGAGCCAGTCGTCCCCGTCCAGGAAGGCGAGGTACCGCCCGCGCGCCGCGTCGAGTCCGGTGTTGCGCGCGGTGGCAAGCCCCTCGTTCCGCGCGTGTCTGACGAGAACGGCCCCCGGGACCTCTCGTACCGCCCGGTCGAGGAGCTCCGGCGTCCCGTCCGTCGAACAGTCGTCGACGAGAAGGAACTCGAAGTCCTCACGGGCGTTCGCGCGCAGGCTTGCGAGGGTGTCGGGGGCATATGTCTGCACGTTGTAGAACGGCACGACGACGGAGAGCTTGACCACCCGGCCGACGCTAGGCGCCGCCCCGGCATTCGTTCTGACCGACAGAGAGATGTTCGGTGAACACGAAGAGGCGGGCGCATTAACCGCCCCCGATCCCATCCATTGTCAGAAGCGGGAAGGGCTCTGTTCACCGTTTGTTGTGGCCCAGTTGGGCCGGGAAACGAAATGCCTCTCTAGCGTCCTCGACGTGCCAGCAAGTACCAATGCAGCGGTACGCGTCGCCGTACTCGCCGACTCCGACACCCGGTGGAAATGGGGCGCGCTCACCGCACGCCGCATCGCGGCCGCCGAGCCCACCGGCTTCGTCCTGCGAGGCCGGGCCACGCCCACCGCGCGCCAACTCGCCGAGACCGGGGTGTCCACGACACCCCCGCGCGAGGTGACGGGCGCGGAGTTCCTCCGGGAGGTACGGGACGGGGCGTACGACCTCGTCGTCCTCTCCCTCGTCGGCGGCACGGTCCGCGCGGTCCTCCAGGGCATCGCCGACCTGGGCATGGCACGCCGCCCGGTGATCGTCACCGGCTACGTCGGCGTCGTCTACGAGAAGCTCGCCGACGGGCTGCTCCTGCGCCACGGCGCCGACGTCGTGCTCGCCAACTCCCGCCACGACGCCGAGCGTTTCCGCGCCGTGTACGAGGGAGTGGGCGCCGACCCCTCCTCCGTGGTGGAGGCCGCGCTGCCGTTCCTCGGCGGAGCGCCCTACACCCCCGAGACCGGCCGGGACACCCTCGTCCTCGCCGCCCAGCCCTCCGTACCGGTCACCCGCGCCGACCGGACGTACCTGCTCCGCAGGCTCGTCGAGCACGCCAGGCTGCACCCGGGCCGCGAGGTCCTGCTCAAGCTCCGCTCCAAGCCCGGCGAGCACACCACCCACGTGGAGGAGCTGCCGTACCAGAGGCTGGTCCGCGACCTCGACCCCCCGCCCAACTTCCGCCTGGTGTACGGGCACATGGGCGAGGTCCTGGACCGCACCGACCTGCTGGTCACCGTCTCCTCGACGGCCGCCCTCGAAGCGCTCCACCGGAGGATCCCCACGGCGATCCTCACCGACCTGGGCGTCCGCGAGGTCCTCGGCAACCACCACTTCATCGGCTCGGGACTGCTGACCTCCTTCGACCGGCTCGACGCCGACGAGCGCCCGAAGCCGGACGAGGAATGGCTCTCCCGGCAGGGCGTCGCCGCCGGGGGCTCCTACGAGAGGGCCTTCGACGCGGCCCGCGACCGGGTCGCGGATCTGCTCGCCGGCCCACCGCTGCCCCCCATCACCCCCTACTACACAGCGGAGACGGCCCCCGGCTATCTGCCCGGCATCCTCGCCCGCCACCGCCTCGACGTGACCGCCCCGGAGACCCGCGACAGCGGGCTGCGCCGGATCGTCCGCGAGGCGGCTCGGGGCGCGTACCGCCACGGCGTCCAGCGCGTGGCCCCCGTCATCCGCCGCCTCGGAGAACTCTGATGACCACGACCGTGCTTGCCGTCGTCCCGGCGCGGGGCGGCTCCAAGGGCGTGCCCGCCAAGAACCTCGCCGCGGTGGCGGGCCTCCCGCTGGTCTCCCGCGCCGTCCGCGCCTGCCTCGGGGCCCGACTGGTCACCGACGTCCTGGTCTCCACGGACGACGCGGCGATCGCGGCGGCCGCCCGCGCCGCCGGAGCGGAGGCGGTCCACCGCCCGGCGGCCATCGCCGGCGACACGGCGACCAGCGAGTCGGCCGTCCTGCACGCCATGGACGCCTTCGAGGCCACCCACGGCCGCCGCGTCGACGTCGTCCTCCTCGTCCAGTGCACCAGCCCCTTCCTCACCGCGGAGGAGGTGAACGGCACCGCCGAGAAGGTCACCACCGGCACCGCCGACACCGCCTTCACCGCGGCACCCGCCCACGGCTTCCTGTGGCGCGACGGCACGGACGGCGCCCACGGCGTCAACCACGACAAGGCGCACCGCCCCCGCCGACAGGACCGCGAGGCCGAGTACCTGGAGACCGGGGCCGTCTACGCGATGGACGCCGAGGGCTTCCGCACCCACGGACACCGCTTCTTCGGCCACACCGCGATCGTCGTCACCGACCCCGCCCGGGTCCTGGAGATCGACGACCCGCACGATCTCGCCCGGGCCCGCGCGCTCGCGCCGCTGCTCGACACCCCCGTCTCCCCGCGCTTCGCCGAGATCGACGCCGTCGTCCTCGACTTCGACGGCACCCAGACCGACGACCGCGTCCATCTCGACTCCGAGGGACACGAGTTCGTCTCCGCGCACCGCGGCGACGGCCTCGGCGTCGCCGCCCTCCGGCGCGCCGGAATGCCCGTCCTGATCCTCTCCACCGAGCAGAACGCGGTCGTCGCCGCCCGCGCCCGCAAGCTCGGCGTCCCCGTCCTGCACGGCATCGACCGCAAGGACCTCGCCCTCAAGCAGTGGTGCGAGGACCAGGGCGTCGACCCCCAGCGCGTCCTCTACGCCGGCAACGACGTCAACGACCTCCCGTGCTTCCACCTCGTCGGCTGGCCCGTCGCGGTGGCGAGCGCGCACGACTCCGTACGGGCCGCCGCCCGTGCGGTGACCCTCACCCCCGGTGGCTCGGGAGCCGTCCGCGAGATCGCGGCATGGCTCCTCGGGCCCGAGCTCGACACCCCCAACTCGTAAGGAACGTCACGGATATGAACACGCGCACTCGTACCTTCGGCAGCAAGTCCGCCGGCCCGGGCCACGCCGTCTACGTCACCGGCGAGATCGGCATCAACCACAACGGCGAGCTCGAGAACGCCATCGCGCTCATCGACGTCGCCGCCGACGCCGGCTGCGACGCCGTGAAGTTCCAGAAGCGCACCCCGGAGATCTGCACCCCGCGCGACCAGTGGGACATCGAGCGCGACACCCCCTGGGGCCGCATGACCTACATCGACTACCGCCACCGCGTGGAGTTCGGCGAGGACGAGTACCGCGCCATCGACGAGCACTGCAGGAAGCGCGGCATCGACTGGTTCGCCTCCCCGTGGGACACCGAGGCCGTCGCCTTCCTGGAGAAGTTCGACGTCCCCGCCCACAAGGTCGCCTCCGCCTCCCTCACCGACGACGAGCTGCTGCGCGCCCTGCGCGAGACCGGCCGTACGGTCATCCTGTCCACCGGCATGTCCACCCCGAAGCAGATCCGTCACGCGGTCGAGGTCCTCGGCTCGGACAACATCCTGCTCTGCCACGCGACGTCCACGTACCCGGCGAAGGCCGAGGAGCTCAACCTCCGCGTGATCAACACGCTGAAGGAGGAGTACCCGAACGTCCCGATCGGCTACTCCGGCCACGAGACCGGCCTCCAGACCACCCTGGCCGCCGTCGCGCTCGGCGCCACCTTCGTCGAGCGCCACATCACCCTCGACCGCGCCATGTGGGGCTCCGACCAGGCCGCCTCGGTCGAGCCGCAGGGCCTGCAGCGCCTGGTCCGCGACATCCGCACCATCGAGACCGCGCTCGGCGACGGCGTCAAGAAGGTCTACGAGTCGGAGCTCGGCCCGATGAAGAAGCTCCGCCGGGTCCAGGGGCTCGTCGCCGCATGACCGGCCAGCTGGCGTTCGTCGAGAGCCCGGTCCAGCTCCTGAACGTCCTGGAGTGGGCGCACGCCCAGTCGCCCTCCGCCCTCCCCGCGCCGTCCCCGGGAGGAACGGGCTCCGCCCTGGCTCCTGCCGGGGGCGCGGGGGCCCCGGCGGGCCTGATCCTCGTCGTCCTCTCGCCGACGGACCCCATGTCGCGCGGCCAGCTGCGCCGGATGGCCCAGCTGGCCCGTGACGACGGGTTCACCGTGCGCTGGCAGGAGGCCCGCGACGGCCGGGGCGCACTCGCCCGTACGCTGCGGGACCTCACCCCGCTGCTGAGGGCGGCGGAGCGGGTGATCGTCGGGGACCCCTTCTCCCGCTACGTCCAGCTGCTGCTCACGCTCTTCGCCCCGAAGCAGCTGACCGTCGTCGACGACGGCACCGCCACCATGGAGTACGCCGCCCAACTGGCCCGTGGCGAAAGGCTGGTGCGCTGGCACCGGCGCGGCAGCGGACGGGGGCCCCGTGAACTCGTGCTCGCCCCCGTCTCGGCCGCGGCCCGGCGCAAGCTGGCCCCCACGCGTCGCCGAGCGGTCGAGATCTTCACCTCGCTCCCGGTCGAACCGCCGCCGGGAACCACCGTCACGGCGAACACCTTCGCCTGGACCCGGGCCCGCTTCGGCCCGCCCCGTCTGACCCGGGGCTCCGACCTGGTCGGCACCTCGCTGGTGGAGACCGGCGTCATCGACGCGGACCGGTACACGCGGGCCGTCGCCGACCTCGCGGCCGACCACGGGGCCACCCGCTACTTCGCCCACCGTCGCGAGAGCGCGGAGAAGCTGCACCGAATCGCGGTGGAGACCGGCCTGGAGATCGTCCGGCCCGACCTGCCCCTGGAGCTGATCGCCCGACGCGGCCCGATCGGCCGCACGGTGGTCAGCTTCCCCTCGACGGTCGTCCACACCCTCCCGCTGGCCCTCGCGGGCACGGGCGTGAAGGTGGCGGTGTGCGAGATCGCCCCGGAGTGGCTGAAGGCGAACGCCTCCCCCCGCGCCCAGGGCTTCCTGGCCGGCGTGGCGGGTACGGCGGCCCACGAGGTGGACCGGCTCACGGCGCGCGCCACCCCGACGGCGGAACGGTTCGAATTCGGGTGAGCTTACCCACACGGGGTGGTCATCAAGCCTGGGGAACCGAGATTCTTTCCCCTAACGGGCTGAAGTTTTCGTGATCAACGGGCAGTTGATCTCCGAAGGGGCCTACCCTTCAAAAGGTGAACCAGTTGAAGTCCCGCGAGCCCGGCTCCGTCGCTCTGCCCGGAACGCTGTCCGAACCCCTGCGCACCGAACTGATCGTGTTCCGCAGGGACTTGCACATGCACCCCGAGCTCGGCAACCAGGAGTTCCGTACCACCGCTGCGCTCAAGGCCCGCCTGGAGGCGGCCGGACTCGCGCCTCAGGTGCTGGCCACCGGCACCGGGCTCATCTGTGACATCGGCACCTGGGACAGAGGCCGTCCCATGCTGGCCCTGCGCGCCGACATCGACGCGCTGCCCATCCCGGACGTCAAGACCGTCTCGTACCGCTCCACCGTGCCCAACCGCGCCCACGCGTGTGGCCACGACGTCCACACCGCCACGGTCCTGGGCGCCGGTCTCGTGCTCGCCGAGCTCGACCGGAAGGGGCTGCTTCCCCAGGCCGTACGGCTGATCTTCCAGCCCGCCGAGGAGGTGCTGCCCGGCGGCGCCGCCGACACCATCGAGTCCGGCGTCCTGGACGGCGTCGGCCGGATCATCGCGGTCCACTGCGACCCGAAGGTGGACGCCGGCCGGATCGGGCTGCGCCCCGGCCCCATCACCTCCGCCTGCGACCGGCTGGAGGTCACCCTCGACGGGCCCGGCGGCCACACGGCCCGCCCGCACCTCACCACCGACCTGGTCACCGCCGCCGCCCGGGTCGCCACCGACGTCCCGGCCCTGCTGTCCCGGCGGGTGGACGCTCGTTCCGGGCTCGCGGTCACCTGGGGCCGCATCGAGGCCGGCCACGCCTGCAACGTGATCCCGCAGCACGCCGAACTCTCCGGCACCGTCCGCTGCCTCGACCTGCCCAGCTGGCGGGAGGCCCCCGACCTGGTGCATGCGGCCATCGACGAGATCGCCACGCTCCACCGCGCCAAGTCGACCATCAACTACGTCCGGGGCGTCCCCCCGGTCGTCAACGATCCGGTCATCACCGAGCTGCTCCGCGACGCGATGACCGCGCGCCGCGGACCGTACGCGATCGAGGACACCGAGCAGAGCCTCGGCGGCGAGGACTTCTCCTGGTACCTGGAGCACGTCCCGGGCGCCATGGCCCGCCTGGGCACCCGCGTCCCGGGCGACACGACACGCCGTGACCTCCACGCGGGCGACTTCGACGTGGACGAGCGGGCCATCGCGGTGGGCGTCGAGCTCTTCACCGCCGCCGCGCTGATCGACGGAGCGCCGAAGCACTGACGGCCGAGGGGGCGTCCGCGTCCCCTCCGCCATCCGGGTCGACACGGAGCGGAGCGTCGCCGTCCATCCGCTCCATGTGACCGGTCGGCGTGTATAACCGGTCGTGCCGGGGCGGCCGGTCTCCGTCGTTCGCTTGGCTCGTTCGCGACGATCCGATAACGACTCATGAACGGGTCTTTAACTGACATCTACGCGCGTTACGATCCACGCGAAACCAGCGCCGGAAGAGGCGCTTTCGGTCAGTCTCGAAGGGACCCTCCTCTTGCGCCGGGTATCCAAGATCGTTTCCGCGTCCGCAGTGACCGCGGCCCTCGCTCTCACCGCCACCGCTTGTGGTGAGTCGTCCACCGAGTCCGGTTCCGACTCGGGCACCATCAAGGTCGGCATGGCCTACGACGTCGGCGGCCGTGGCGACAACTCGTTCAACGACTCCGCCGCCCGTGGCCTCGACAAGGCCAAGGCCGACCTCGGTGTCGAGACCAAGGAGCTCACCGCCAAGACCGGTGAGACCCCGGCCGACCGCGAGCAGCGCCTCACCTCCCTCGCCGAGGGTGGCTTCAACCCCGTCATCGGTGTCGGCTTCGCCTACAAGGACTCCATCGACAAGGTCGCCGCGAAGTTCCCGAAGACCACCTTCGGCCTGGTCGACTCGGTCTCCGACGTGAAGAACGTCGACTCGATCGTCTTCACCGAGGAGCAGGGCTCCTACCTCGCCGGTGTCGCCGCCGCGCTGAAGTCCAAGGACGGCAAGATCGGCTTCATCGGTGGTGTCGACACCCCGCTGATCAAGAAGTTCGCCGCCGGCTTCCAGCAGGGCGTCAAGGACACCAACCCGAACGCCTCGGTCACCATCCAGTACCTGTCCACCGGTACGGACTTCTCCGGCTTCGGCGCCCCGGACAAGGGCAAGGCCGCCGCCAAGGGCATGCTCGACAAGGGCATCGACGTCATCTACGCCGCCGCGGGCGGCTCCGGCGCCGGCGCCATCGAGGCCGTCGCCGCCAAGCCCGGCACCTGGGCGATCGGCGTCGACTCGGACCAGGCCAAGGACCCGGCCCTGTCCAAGTACGCCGGTTCGATCATGACCTCCATGGTCAAGAACGTGGACACGGGTGTCTTCGAGCTGATCAAGTCCGTCCAGGAGGGCAAGCCGGCGACCGGCACGCACGTCTACTCGCTGGCCGAGAACGGTGTCTCCCTGACCACCACCGGTGGCCACCTCGCGGACATCCAGGCCAAGCTGGACGAGGCCAAGAAGAAGATCATCGACGGCCAGATCAAGGTCAACACGACCCTCTGACCTCCGTCGGAAAGGGGCCCGGAGAGCGGCTTCGGCCGACACTCCGGGCCCCCTTCACACGTCTGCCCGCGGGCAGTTGAACGATTTTCCAAAAGCTACGCGCGTAGCGTGCGCCGTACAGGGTATTTTTCGCCACCGACAGCGCCTGCGCACCGCCTCATCCCCTCCTCACGCTCCCTGCCTAGGAGAGTGCGTCATCAAAGCCTCCAGCACCAGCAGTCCCAACGCCGTAGAACTCCGCGGCATCACCAAGCGTTTCCCCGGAGTCGTGGCCAACCACGACATCGACATCACCGTGCGCCGCGGCACCGTGCACGCCCTCGTGGGCGAGAACGGCGCGGGCAAGTCGACCCTGATGAAGATCCTCTACGGCATGCAGAAGCCGGACGAGGGCACCATCACGGTCGACGGCGAGCTGGTGACGTTCAACAGCCCCGGCGACGCCATCACCCGCGGTGTCGGCATGGTGCACCAGCACTTCATGCTCGCGGACAACCTCACGGTCCTCGAGAACGTCGTCCTCGGCTCCGAGAAGCTGTACGGCATCGGCGACAAGGCCCGCGCCAAGATCAAGGAGATCTCCGACGCGTACGGCCTCGGCGTCCGTCCCGACGTGCTCGTCGAGGACCTCGGTGTGGCCGACCGCCAGCGCGTGGAGATCCTCAAGGTCCTCTACCGCGGCGCCCGCACCCTGATCCTGGACGAGCCGACCGCCGTGCTCGTCCCGCAGGAGGTCGACGCGCTCTTCGACAACCTGCGCGAGCTCAAGGCGGAGGGCCTGACGGTCATCTTCATCTCGCACAAGCTGGGCGAGGTCCTGTCGGTCGCCGACGAGATCACCGTCATCCGCCGCGGCACCACGGTCGGCACCGCCGACCCGAAGCACACCACGACCAAGCAGCTCGCCGAGCTGATGGTCGGCGCCGAGCTGCCCTCGCCGGAGACCCGCGAGTCGACGGTCACGGACGTGCCGATGCTGACGGTCCAGGACCTGTCGCTGAGCGCCGTCGACCCCGACGGCGTGGTCCGCGCGGTCCTCGGCGGCATCACCTTCACCATCCACAAGGGTGAGGTGCTCGGCATCGCCGGTGTCGAGGGCAACGGCCAGTCCGAGCTCGTCGACACGATCATGGGCATGCGCAACGCCGACCGGGGTGTCGTGACCCTCGACGGCGCCGACATCTCGTCCGCCCCGACGCGCAAGCGGCGCGAGGACGGCATCGGCTGCATCCCCGAGGACCGCCACCGTCACGGTCTGCTCCTGGAGGCCCCCCTCTGGGAGAACCGCATCCTCGGCCACGTCACCGAGAAGCCGAACTCCAAGGGCGCGATCCTCGACCTCAAGGCCGCCCGCAAGGACACCGAGCGGATCGTCCGCGAGTACGACGTCCGTACCCCCGGCATCGAGGTCACCGCGGCCTCCCTCTCCGGCGGCAACCAGCAGAAGCTGATCGTCGGCCGCGAGATGAGCCACGACCCCAAGCTGCTGATCGCCGCGCACCCCACCCGGGGCGTGGACGTCGGTGCGCAGGCGCAGATCTGGGACCAGATCCGCGAGGCGCGCCGGGAGGGCCTGGCGGTCCTGCTGATCTCCGCCGACCTCGACGAGCTGATCGGCCTCTCCGACACCCTGCGCGTCATGTACCGCGGGCGTCTGGTCGCCGACGCCGATCCGGCGACGATCACCCCGGAGGAGCTGGGCTCGGCCATGACCGGCGCCGCCGCCGGTCACCTTGAGCACGAAGAGAGCCCTGAGGGCACCGACGGCCCGGAGGACGAGGCCCGATGAAGAAGTTCGACAAGGAGCGGCTGCTCCTCGGCATCGCGGCACCGCTGCTCGCGATCGTCGCCGCCTTCCTGATCACCGCCCTGGTGCTCGCGGCGACCGGCAAGGAGCCGTTCAGCGCCTTCGGGATCATGTTCGACTACGGCATCAAGTCGGACAGCCAGGTCTACATCATCAACAAGGCGACGACGTACTACCTGGCGGGCATCGCGGTGGCCATCGGCTTCCGCATGAACCTGTTCAACATCGGTGTCGACGGCCAGTACCGTCTCGCGGCGTTCTTCGCCGCCGCCGTCGGTGGCGCGCTGACCCTGCCGGGCATCATCCAGATCCCGCTGATCATCATCACCGCGATGATCGTCGGCGCGATGTGGGCCGGCATCGCCGGTGTCCTCAAGACCACCCGGGGTGTCAGCGAGGTCGTCTCCACGATCATGCTGAACTTCATCGCGACCGCGATCATCGGCTACCTGCTCCAGCCCGGCCGCCTCGGCCACCTGGACGCGGCCGGTACGAAGGTCGCGACGACCCCGCTGCCGGAGTCCTCGCACTTCTTCGAGTTCCCGACCACGCCGACCCCGGTCTACGGCTTCGTCGTCGTCGCGGCCATCGCGGGCGTCGGCTACTGGTTCACGCTCTCCCGCACCCGCTTCGGCTTCGACCTGCGCACCGTCGGTCAGTCCGACACGGCGGCCGCGGCCTCCGGCGTCAACGTCAAGCGGATGGTCGTCACCTCCATGCTGATCTCCGGCGCCATGGCCGGTCTGATCGGTATGCCGACGCTGCTCAACGACAGTTACGAGTTCGGCGGCGACTTCCCCGTCGGCATCGGCTTCACCGGTATCGCGATCGCCCTGCTGGGCCGCAACCACCCGATCGGCATCGCGCTGGCCGCGATCCTCTGGGGCTTCCTGGAGCGCGGCGGCCAGCAGCTGGAGTTCGAGGACTACGACCGGGAGATCGTCGGCGTCATGCAGGGCGTCATCGTCCTCTGCGTCGTCATCGCCTATGAGGTCGTCCGCCGCTACGGCCTCAAGCGCCAGCAGCGTCAGGTCGGCGAGAAGCTCGCGGCCCAGGCCCGTTCCAACGACTCGACGGAGGTGTCGGCGTGACCGCCACGGCGACTTCCACCCCGCCGCCCGCCGCTCCCAAGGCGGCCGGTGGCAAGGGCGGCCGCACCCGGCTCTCCCTTCCCTGGATCCTGCTGATCGTCGCGGGCGGGCTCGTCGCCCTCTCCGCCGTCCGCGCCATCACCGGCGCGCAGGACCTCACCTCGGCCGGCCAGATCGGCGCCGCGCTCTCACTCGCCGTGCCGATCGGCCTCGCCGGTCTCGGCGGTCTGTGGGCCGAGCGCGCGGGTGTGGTGAACATCGGCCTCGAAGGCATGATGATCCTCGGCACCTTCTTCGGTGCCTGGGCCGGCTGGCAGACCAGCCCGTGGCTCGGCATCCTCGCCGGCATCCTGGGCGGCATGGTCGGCGGTCTCGTGCACGCCGTCGCCACGGTCACCTTCGGCGTCGACCACATCATCTCCGGTATCGCCATCAACATCCTGGCCGTCGGTTTCACCACCTACTTCGCCAAGCTGTGGTTCAACTCCGGCGAGGCGGCGGCGAAGGGCGGCAGCCCCAAGCAGTCCCCGCCGGCCGAGGAGATCACCTCGGTCACGATCCCGGGTCTGTCCGACTGGCTGGCCGACATCGAGAAGCACCACTGGTTCCTGATCTCGGACCTCGCCGGCATCCTCGGCGGCCTGGTCACCAACGTCTCGGTGGTCACGATCATCGCCGTGCTGCTGGTGATCGGCACGTTCTTCGTGCTGTGGAAGACCGCGTTCGGTCTGCGCCTGCGCTCCTGCGGTGAGAACCCGATCGCCGCCGAGTCCCTCGGCGTCAACGTCTACAAGTACAAGTACATCGCCGTGATCGTCTCCGGCGGCATGGCCGGTCTCGGCGGCGCCTTCCTGTCGCTGGTCACCTCGCACATCTACAACGAGGGCCAGACCGGTGGCCGTGGCTACATCGGCCTCGCGGCGATGATCTTCGGCAACTGGCGCCCGGGCGGCCTCGCGATGGGTGCGGGTCTGTTCGGCTTCGCCGACGCGCTCCAGCTGCGCAGCGGCGGCGAGTCCGTGCACGCGCTGCTCCTGCTGCTCTTCGCGGTCCTCGTCGCGATCGCGGCCTGGAAGGCGTACAAGAAGCGCTGGATCACCTCCTCGATCGCCACCGTCATCGGTGTCGGCGTCTTCATCTGGTACCTCGGTACGGAGACGGTCCCGGTCGAGTTCGTCAGCGCCACGCCGTACGTGGTGACCCTGCTGGTGCTGTCGCTCTCCGCGCAGCGCCTGCGGATGCCCAAGGCGGACGGCATGCGCTACCGCAAGGGCGAGGGCAAGTGACGCCCAGCGCCGCGGAGCCGGACTGGGAGACCCTCCGGAAGGCTGCCCGGGACGCCATGTCCCGGGCGTACGCCCCGTACTCGGGCTACCCGGTCGGCGCCGCCGCGCTCGTCGACGACGGGCGCGTGGTCTCCGGCTGCAACGTGGAGAATGCCTCGTACGGCCTCGGGCTGTGCGCGGAGTGCGGGCTCGTCTCGCAGCTCCAGGCCACGGGTGGCGGCCGGCTGACCCACTTCGTCTGCGTGGACGGCCGGGGCGAGACCCTGGTGCCGTGCGGGCGGTGCCGGCAGCTGCTGTTCGAGTTCGGCGGCCCCGAGCTCGTCCTGGAGACCCCGCAGGGGCTGGTGACGCTGGCGGAGATGCTGCCGCAGGCGTTCGGCCCCGGCCACCTCGACAAGTAGGACCTCGGAGCGGCCCTTCCGGCACGATGGGAAGGGCCGCTCCTCCTTTCCCCCTCTATGCGCGTAGAAAGAGGCACCACATGGACGTCATCTCCGTCATCCGCACCAAGCGGGACAAGGGCGAGCTGAGCCCCGAGCAGATCGACTGGGTCATCGACGCCTACACCCGCGGCGAGGTCGCGGACGAGCAGATGTCGGCCCTGGCCATGGCGATCCTGCTCAACGGCATGAACCGCGGCGAGATCGCCCGCTGGACCGCGGCGATGATCGCCAGCGGCGAGCGCATGGACTTCTCGTCCCTGTCCCGCCCGACCTCCGACAAGCACTCCACCGGTGGCGTCGGCGACAAGATCACCCTCCCGCTTGCCCCGCTCGTCGCCGCCTGCGGCGCAGCCGTGCCGCAGCTGTCGGGCCGGGGCCTCGGCCACACCGGCGGCACGCTCGACAAGCTGGAGTCCATCCCGGGCTGGCGCGCGCTGCTCTCCAACGAGGAGATGCTGCACGTCCTGGACACCACGGGCGCGGTCATCTGCGCGGCCGGCGACGGCCTGGCCCCCGCCGACAAGAAGCTCTACGCCCTGCGCGACGTGACGGGCACGGTCGAGGCGATCCCGCTGATCGCGTCCTCGATCATGTCGAAGAAGATCGCCGAAGGCACCGGTTCGCTCGTCCTGGACGTCAAGGTCGGCACCGGAGCCTTCATGAAGAACATCGAGGACGCGCGGGAGCTGGCCTCGACGATGGTCGGCCTCGGCACGGACAGCGGGGTGAAGACGGTCGCCCTGCTCACCGACATGTCGACCCCGCTCGGGCTCACGGCCGGCAACGCCCTCGAGATCCGTGAGTCCGTCGAGGTCTTGGCGGGCGGCGGCCCGGCGGACGTCGTCGAGCTGACGATCGCGCTGGCCCGCGAGATGCTCGACGCGGCCGGGATCAAGGACGCGGACCCGGCGAAGGCGCTGGCGGACGGCTCGGCGATGGACGTCTGGCGTCGCATGATCGCGGCCCAGGGCGGCGACCCGGACGCGGCCCTCCCGGTCGCCCGCGAGACGCAGGTCGTCACGGCGTCCTCGTCGGGCGTGCTCACCCGCCTCGACGCGTACGACATCGGCATCGCCGCCTGGCGCCTCGGCGCCGGCCGGGCCCGCAAGGAGGACCCGGTGCAGGCCGGCGCCGGCGTCGAGATCCACGCCAAGCCGGGCGACACGGTCACGGCGGGCCAGCCGCTGGTGACCCTGCACACGGACACCCCGGAGAAGTTCGACTACGCCCTCACGTCCCTGGACGGCGCCTGGGACATCGCCCCGGCGGGCACGGACTTCACCCCGAGCCCGATCGTCCTGGACCGGATCGCCTGACGCACTCCGACCTATGCCGGAGGCTCATCCGAGTGAACGGGACCGGTGGACCCCCACCGGTCCCGTTCGGCCTGCTGGGATCGGTGACGCGCCGAAGGAGGAGATCGCCATGAGCGACACGGCGCACATGCCAGACGCCGCGGGGCCCGCCCTTCGGGCGGACGGCGCCACTTTCGATACACGCCCTAGAAGGCGGCCCGTGCCTCCGCCAGCAGCCCCGGCAGCTCGCGCATGTCGTCGAAGACCACCGTCTCCGCGCCGGTCAGCCGGTCCGCCCGGGTGAGGCCGCCGGAGTAGCCGAAGGCCCGCATCCCCGCGGCGCGGGCGGCCCGGACCCCGTAGGGGCTGTCCTCGACCACCGCGCAGCGCGCGGGCGCCGCACCCATCGTGGCCGCCGCGTGCAGGAAGAGATCCGGGGCGGGCTTGCCGCGCGCGACGTCGCGCGCGCTGAAGATGCGGCCCTCGAAACGGTCCAGCAGGCCCACCCGCGTGAGATTCCGGCGGATCGAGGCGTGGCTGCCGTTCGACGCCAGGCAGAAGGGCACGTCCAGCGCGTCGAGCACATCCGTCACGCCGTCCACCACCGTCAGCTCCGCGTCCAGGGCCTCGTCGTACAGGTGCTTGTACGCCCGGTGCCAGTCCGGCTCCAGGGCGCGTCCGAGCCGCTCCTCCAGGATCGCCGTCAGCATCTCCGTCGAGGAGCCCACGAACTGTTCGACGACCTCGGCCTCGGTGAACTCCGCTCCCATGAGGGCGAAGACCTGTCGGTCCACCCGGCAGTAGATCCGCTCGCTGTCCACCAGGACGCCGTCACAGTCGAAGATCACCAGTTCCACCATGGCCCGCACCCTATAGGGGGTCCGATGAGTTCCGGCCGCGGCGGAGGTCTCCCAGTCGTGGACCCCACTCGACCGCTCGTTCTGACCCTTGCCGCCCGCGCCACCCCGGCCGAGATCGCCCGGCTGTGCGCCGTACTGGAACGGTGGCCTCCCACCGACGTGATCTGTGACGTCGGTGGGCTCGCCCATGCCGATCTCGCGGCCGTGAACGCCCTGGCCCGGCTGAAGCTCGCCGCCGGGCGCCGCGGGCATCGGCTGCGGTTCGAGGGCGCCGGGGACGAACTCCGGCTGCTCCTCGACCTGGTCGGTCTGGCAGACCTCGTATGACTACGCGTCGAGCCGCTCCGGCAGGTCGAAGAGCGGGAACCAGCGCTTGGTGTCCAGGAAGAAGTCCATCCCACCGACCTTGCCGTCCCGCAGCTCCAGGACGATCAGCGCCCACGGGCTGAAACCGCCCTCGGGGTCCGGGTGGTACTGCGCGAACGCCGGCGAGCCGTTCGCCACGGTCGGCACCAGCTTCGAGCCCGCGCAGACCTCGCCGACCCCGAGCATCCAGCCCACGATGTCGTCGTGTCCCCGCAGCCACAGGTCGTACGGCGGCATGGACATCGTCGCGTCCTCGTGCAGGAGCGCCGTCAGCGCCTTCATGTCGTACCCCTCGAAGGCGGCGACATAGCGCTCGAGGAGCTCCTTCTGCTCCTCGTCCAAGGGGTCCGCGGTGTCCGAGACCGTCGGCTCGTTCTCCGCGATCGTGGCGCGCGCCCGCTGGAGCGCGCTGTTCACCGAGGCGACCGTGGTGTCGAGCAGCTCCGCGACCTCGCTCGCCTTCCAGGCGAGCACCTCGCGCAGGATCAGCACGGCCCGCTGCTTCGGCGGCAGATGCTGCAGCGCGGCGACGAACGCGAGCCGTACGGTCTCGCGGGACACCGCCGTCTCCGCCGGGTCGGCCACCGACGGCAGCACCCGTCCGTCCGGCACCGGCTCCAGCCAGGTGATCTCCGGCCGGGCGTTCAGCTGGGCCTGGGCGACCGGGGTCGCGGCGGTGAGATCCATCGGCCGGGCCCGCTTGTTGCCCGCGTTCAGCGAGTCGAGGCAGACGTTGGTCGCGATGCGGTACAGCCAGGAGCGCAGCGACGAGCGCCCCTCGAAGGAGTCGAGGGACCGCCAGGCGCGGACCATCGTGTCCTGCACGGCGTCCTCGGCCTCGAACGAGGAGCCGAGCATCCGGTAGCAGTAACCGGTCAGCTCCCTGCGGTACTTCTCCAGTTCGGAATGCCGGTCGGCGGTCGCCAGGTCACTCATGCAGGTCCACCCCACTCGCCCCTCACCGGCACCAGCGTTGTGCCGATGAGGGGAAGCTACCGCAGCCCACTGACAGCGCGGGTCAGGTTCCGGGCTTCCGTCCGTAGACGTACACGTCGTCACCGTTCCTGAGCAGGTTCCAGTACGCCTTCGCGTCCGCCGTGCGCATGTTGACGCAGCCGCCCGAACCCGGCGGGTTCCACATGGACTTGGTGGTGGAGTGGAAGGCCTGCCCGCCGTCGAAGAACTGCGAGTACGGCATGGACACGTGGTAGATCGTCGACCAGTGGTTGATGTTGCGCCAGTAGATCCTCTTGAGGCCGGTACGGGTCTCGGTCCCGTCCTTGCCCGTACGGACGGGCACCGGACCGTACTTCAGGCGCGCGCCGTCCTGGATCCAGCTCAGCTGGCGCGTCAGGTCGACGCAGGCGATCCGGCCCTTGTTGGTCGGGCACTTCCCGGCCGCGTTCGGGTTCTTCCCCGCCGCCTTCTGCGCCAGCATGGTGGACATCGTCCGCCAGGTCAGCGGACCGGCGTACCCCTGCGTCGGGGTGATGCCGTGCGTGCGCTGGAACGCCTGGATCGCCTTGCAGTCGGCGAGCGACTGCCTGCCGTCCACCGGCCGCCCCAGGAACTTCTCCACCTGCTTCTGGTACGGCCCCGTCGTCACGTTGCACGAGGCCGCCTGCGCCGGTGCCGCGCCGAGGGCGACCGTCAGCGGCACCACCATGGAGGTGATGCCGACGGCCGCCAGGGCGCGCGCTTTGATCCGGTTCATGATCACCAACTCCCCCTTGAGTCCTAAGACTTAGGACGATCGGGGGAGCGGTGCGGTTGTACGGATCCGGAACGGATTCAGTGCGCCGTACGGAGCCGGGGGCACCGGGCCTCGGCACGCGCCGCCACCCGCGCGCTGTGGCTGCCGTAGAGCGTGATCGACACGACGCCGAGGACCGCGACGAGGCCCAGGAGGACCGTGCCGGCCCAGCCTCCGGTGTGGAAGGCGATCGCGCCGAGCGTGCCGCCCGCGCTGCTGCCGAGGTAGTACGCGGACTGGTAGAGCGCCGACGCCTGGGCCCGGCCGGTCTTCGCCGTACGGCTCACCGAGGAGGAGGCGACCGCGTGCCCGGCGAAGAAGCCGGCCGTGATCAGGACCAGGCCGAGCAGGACGGCGGCCAGGGCGTCGGCGAGCGAGAGCAGCAGTCCCGCGGCGGTCGTGCCGACGGCCAGGTAGAGCGCCCCGCGCCGGCCGAGACGGCCGACCAGCTTCCCGGCGGCGGCCGAGGAGACCGTACCGACGAGGTAGACCAGGAAGATCGAGCCGACCACACCCTGCGGGAGCGAGAACGGAGCCTCGACCAGGCGGTAGCCGATCACCGTGTAGACCGCGCCGAACACCGTCATGAACAGCGCGCCGATCGCGTACAGCCGCATCAGCAGCGGGTCGGCGAGGTGGGCGCGGACCGTCTTCGCCAGTGCCTTCGGGTTCAGCGAACCGGGCGTGAAGTGGCGGGCCTTGGGAAGCAGCAGCCGGAAGACGACCGCGCAGGCCACCGCCATCAGACCGACCGCGAGGAGCCCCGCGCGCCAGCCCCACATCTGGGACGCCCACCCGGTGACGATGCGGCCGCTCATGCCGCCGATCGAGTTGCCCGCGACGAACAGGCCGATCGCGGCGATCAGCGCCTTCGGCCGCACCTCCTCGGCGAGGAACGCCATGGCGGAGGCGGGCAGGCCCGCGAGCGCCGCGCCCTGGACCGCGCGCAGGGTGATCAGCCATTCGAGGTTCGGGGCGAAGGGGACGAGCAGGCCGACGATCACCGCGACGGCGAGCGACCAGGTCATCATCGTGCGCCGCCCGAGGCGCTCGGAGAGGGCGCTCAGCGGGAGGACGAGGAGGGCGAGCGCGCCGGTGGCGGCGGAGACCGTCCAGGAGGCCGCGGACGCGGTGGCGCCGAACTCCGCCGAGATCGCGGGGAGGAGGGCCTGGGTGGAGTAGAGGAGAGCGAAGGTGGCGAGTCCGGCGGCGAAGAGGGCGAAGCTCATACGGCGGTAGCCGGAGGCACCGGGGGCGAGGCGGGTGTCGGCGGCCGTGCTGGTGGCGGCCGCCTTGGTACTGGCGGAAGGCATGTCTCGAACGTAGGACGATTCGTTTCATGCGTCCAATGCACGGAACTGCTGTAATCGTTCCCATGGTGCATGAGTACAGGTCACAGGGTCGGCTGTCACCGAGTAGTTACGAAGAAGACATGGGGCTGGTGCTCGCGCCCCGGCTCGCGTACTTCGCGGCCGTGGCCCGGCACGAGCATGTGACCAGGGCGGCGGCCGAGATGGGCGTGCCGCAGTCGACGCTGTCGCGGGCGATGGTCCGGCTGGAACAGGACCTCGGGGTGGCGCTCTTCGCCCGCAAGGGCCGCACGGTCTCGCTCACCCCGGCCGGCCGCGCCTTCTACGCCTCGGCCGAGCGGGCGCTCGCCGAGGTGGAGCGGGCGGCCGACTCCGTGCGGGCGGACGCGGACCCGGCGGCGGGGCGGGTCGCCTTCGGGTTCCTGCACACCATGGGGTCCGAGACCGTCCCCGGACTCATCCGCGCCTTCCGGGTCGACCACCCCCGGGTCCGCTTCACCCTCGTGCAGAACTACGGCGAGGCGATGATCGAACGGCTGCGGGCGGGGGAGCTCGACCTGTGCCTGACCTCGCCCGTGCCCGACGCCCCCGACCTGGTGGCCCGCCGCATCGACGAGCAGCGGCTGCGGCTCGTCGTCCCCGACGACCACCGGCTCGCCTCGCGCAAGCGGGTGCGCCTCGCGGAGGCCGCCGAGGAGACCTTCGTGACCCTGGAGCCCGGGTACGGGCTGCGCCGCATCACCGACGACCTGTGCGCCGAGGCCGGGTTCACCCCGCGTGTCGCCTTCGAGGGCGAGGAGGCCGAGACCCTGCGCGGACTGGTCGCGGCCGGTCTCGGCGTCGCCCTGCTGCCCCCGCCGGCCGTTCCGCGCCCCGGCGTCGTCGAACTCACGGTGACGGCCCCGCGCGCGGTCCGGGAGATCGGCGTCGCCTGGCTGGACGGCCACCCCGACACGGCGCCGGTGGCGGCCTTCAAGAAGTTCCTGCTGAGCAAGCGGGGCAGCCTGCTGCCGGAGTAGCGGCCCGGGCGGGGCTCTCCGGACACGCCCTGGGGCCGTATCGAAGGGAGCGCCGTCCGCCCGCGGGGCGGGCGGGCTTCGATCCGCGCCCTAGCGGCGCGGCCCGCTGCCGAATCCCGCCGCCAGGGGCATCCGCAGGCCCAGCGGCGGCGGGGCCGCCAGGGCGTCGGCGACCGGGCGGGCGTAGGGGCGGGTGAAGAGCGACCCCAGGACGAAGTCCGCGGTCAGGGAGCGGACTTCGTCGTCGTACTGGCGCAGCGCGTGGCCGTCCGAGTGGACCTCGAAGCGGCAGGTGTCGCGGTTCGACTTCTTCGCGCGCTCCGCGAGCCGGTACGACAGCTCCGGATCCGTCCGCGCGTCGTTCGTGCCGTGCGCGATCAGGACCCGGCGCCCCACCAGCTGGCGCACCGGCTCCGGCTCCGCCGCCACGTCGTCCTCCGGCAGCCAGGGAGCCAGCGCGCACACCGCGTCGACCGCCGGGTGCCCGGCCGCCCGCAGCGCGGCCCGCGCGCCCATCCCGTGGCCCACGAGGCAGACCGGCACCTCGCCGTAGCGCCGCACCGCCTCCGCCACCGCCCAGGACGCGTCCGCCGCCAGCTGGGCGTCCGGGCCGTTCCAGCCGCGCCCGCGATAGCGCACCACGTGCACCACGAGACCGTCCGTCCGCCCCGCCGCGGCGAGACGCCGCCCCAGCGGCAGCAGTGCCACATGCGCCCGGACCGAGGCGCCTCGCCCGGACGCCACCTCCCCGTCGGGGAGGAGCAGGACCACACCGCCCACCGCCGTTCCGGGGTGCGATGCGCCGACGGGCCGTCCGAGCCGGGGTGTCCGGCTGCCGGCAGTCCCTACGAGTGCGGAGTGCGCCATGACAGAACAGTCTCAGAAGCCGAGGTGTACGCCATCCGTACGCGCGGTCACTGTTACGTATCGAGAAGCGAGTTGAGGAGGGGCGCTCTACGCGCGTAGGGGCTAGAGTGCGGAAATGACGAGCCAGATCCTCAACGTCCCCACCGCGGACCAGATCCGCCGCGCCCCGAAGGTCCTGCTCCACGACCACCTCGACGGCGGACTGCGTCCCGGCACGATCATCGACCTCGCCCTCCAGCAGGGCTACGACGGTCTTCCCGAGACCGAACCCGACAAGCTCGGCATCTGGTTCCGCGAGGCCGCCGACTCCGGCTCGCTGGAACGCTACCTGGAGACCTTCGCGCACACCTGCGCCGTCATGCAGACCCGCGAGGCCCTCGTCCGGGTCGCCGCCGAGTGCGCGGTCGACCTCGCCGAGGACGGCGTCGTCTACGCCGAGGTGCGGTACGCCCCCGAGCAGCACCTGGAGGCGGGACTCACCCTGGAGGAGGTCGTCGAGGCCGTCAACGAGGGCTTCCGCGAGGGGGAGCGGCAGGCCAGGGCGAGCGGCCACCGGATCCGCGTCGGCGCGCTGCTCACCGCGATGCGGCACGCCGCCCGCGCTCTGGAGATCGCCGAACTCGCCAACCGCTACCGCGACTCCGGTGTCGTCGGCTTCGACATCGCGGGCGCCGAGGCCGGCTACCCGCCCACCCGCCACCTCGACGCCTTCGAGTACCTGAAGCGCGAGAACAACCACTTCACCATCCACGCCGGCGAGGCCTTCGGGCTGCCGTCCATCTGGCAGGCCCTGCAGTGGTGCGGTGCCGACCGGCTGGGTCACGGCGTCCGCATCATCGACGACATCGAGATCGGCGAGGACGGCTCGGTGTCGCTCGGCCGGCTCGCCGCGTACGTACGGGACAAGCGCATCCCGCTGGAGATGTGCCCGACCTCCAACCTCCAGACCGGTGCCGCGGCCTCCATCGCGGAGCACCCGATCGGTCTGCTCCGCAAGCTCCACTTCCGGGCGACCGTCAACACCGACAACCGCCTCATGAGCGGCACCAGCATGAGCCGGGAATTCGAGCTGCTGGTCGAGGCATTCGGATACACGCTCGACGACATGGCGTGGTTCTCCGTCAATGCGATGAAATCAGCATTCATTCCTTTCGATGAACGCCTCGCGATGATCAATGACGTGATCAAGCCCGGATATGCCGAGCTGAAGTCCGAATGGCTGTTCCAGCAGACCGCTGCGACCAGCGGTTCTTCCGCTCGGGCGGAGTGAGTCCGGGGCGAGGGAGAGCTCCGGACGAGGAGTCGGGGCGGCCGGAGGCGTGACCTCCGGCCGCGTTTCGGTGTTTGCTCGGGTGTCATGTGAATGGCTGGATCGCAAAGCCGCTCTGCATTCCCCGCAAAACCCTGCTTTCCCCGAAGCTCCAAGATCCCCAAGATCCCAAGGATGATTCTCTGATGAAGCAGTCTGCCGCCAAGACGCTCGGTGTCGCCGCTCTCGGTGCCGCTTTCGCCGCTGCCGCCGCCGGCACGGCCTCCGCCGCATCGCCGCTGCCCGCCGCGCCCGACGCGCTCGGCCTGGTCACCCAGACCCTGCCGCTGGGCGACGTCACCGAGCTCCCCGACGGCGCCGGCGAGTCCCTCCTGGGCGGCCAGGCCGCCGTCGACCAGGGCGTCAAGACCCTTCCGGCCGCCGCCGGTCAGGCCATCGAGCACGCCCCGCTCGACAGCGCCACCGGCGCGCTGGGCGGCACCCCGGTCGGCGGTCTGCTCGGCGGCCTGCCGCTGAACGGTCTGCCGATCGGCTGATCACGCACACCACCCCACACGCCGATGGGGCGCGCACCCGGACCGGGTACGCGCCCCATCGGCGTCTGTGCGTCCTGTGCCCCTACCAGGCCGTGCTCGCCGACTTCTCCGTCGGCAGAAGCAGCCACAGCGCCAGGTACAGCAGGAATTGCGGACCGGGCAGCAGGCACGAGACGAGGAAGATGACCCGCATGGTGGTGGCCGAGGTGCCGAAGCGCCGTGCCAGCGCTGCGCACACTCCGCCGATCATGCGTCCGTCACGGGGGCGGGCAAGTGCGGCCATGGTGGGCTCCTTCGCGAGGTGTCTCCGGGAGCCGCTCCGTCGGGCTCCCGATGACTCCATGCTCGCTCCGGACCGGGGGACAAAGCGTCGGTCTACGGGGCGATGCCGACCCTGGGAATCGTCGGGGTAGCCCCCTGAGGGCCCTCATCCCGCAGCAGGGTCGAACCCCGGCCGCGCCTGCTCCCGGAGGGGGACCGGCCCGTCAGCGGACCCCTCCCGCGACGGAGCCGCGCCCGGCCCGCCGGCACCAGCAGCAGATGGGCCAGCGCGACGCCCACGGTGTTCAGGAGCAGCGAGTCGACGTCCACGACCTGCCCGGGCACCGCGGTCTGGAGCAGCTCGACGGCGAGGGAGACCAGCGCTCCCGCGGCGACGGTACGGGCCAGGGAGGCCAAGGGCGACACGTGGAGCCGGCCGTCGGCCATCGGGAGCAGGACACCGAGCGGGGCCAGGAGCAGCAGCCCTCCGCCGATCCGCCGGGCGGCCTCGGCCGGGCCGAGCGCCAGATCGGCCTTGATCCCGGCGAGTGGGGTCAGGTTCGGCGCCGTCACCCAGGCCACGTCGCGTGGGCTGAGTGCCACCCAGGCGACGAGGAGCAGATGCGCGAGGAGGAAGACGAACCCCGCCACGCGTACGACCACGGCGGCACTGCCGCCCGAACCTTGACGCTGCACGCTCCCCAAGACGCGTCCCGTGCCGGAATCGGTTCCGCCGCCGACCCGACGGCTCGCCCGGGACGAGGCGCACGCCGGGTCGGGTGGACCGGGGCGCCTCCGCGTCCGTTCGCTCCGGTCAGCTCGCCGTCGGGTCCGGTGCCGCCGCCGTCGGGGCCGCCGACTCGGGGCGCTCCCTCAGTTCGGCCGTGCACCGGTAGCGGTGCGGCGGATAGCCGCCGGGGCCGCCGAGGGCGACCGTGTCCCCGCCCGCGCCCGCCGAACTCCGGGCGAGGGTGCAGACGATCTGCGCGAGAGCCGTGGGCGTCAGGTCCTCGGGCTGCCGGCTCAGCCGCAGCGTGCCGGCCGGATCGCCCTTGTGGCCTCCGGTGACGGCCAGCGGCCCCTTCACCGCCGTGGAGAACCCGGCCTGCCGCTCGGTGTCCGAAGGCTCGCTCAGCAGCTGCGTGAGCAGCGTCGACGCGGTCCGTACCCGGTCCCCGTCGGCCTTCTCCTCGGGCAGCGGCGACCGGCGGTCCACCGGTTCCAGCTGCGAACCGCACAGCAGGAACACCTGGACCGGCATCCCCGAGGTCTGCGTGGCGACCTCGTCACCCGACACGCTGCACGGCACCCGCGAAGGCGCCGGACCCGCGTCCACGGGCACCGATGTCGTCCTGATCCCGCAACCGGAGGCGAGCGCGACGGCCACGAAGGCCGCCGCCAGGACTCCCGTACGGCGAAGCCCGCTCAACTCTCCTCCACCTCGCCCTGCTCGCCGCCGACGGCCGCGCCCGCGTCCGTGTCGGCATCGGCGTCCTGCGGAAGGCGCAGGACGAACACCGCGCCGTCGCCGTCCGGCGAGTTCGCGGCGGTGATCGAACCGCCGTGGATCAGCGCGTTCTCCATGGCGATCGACAGGCCGAGACCGCTGCCGTCCGAACGCGGCCGGGACGCGCTCGCCTTGTAGAAGCGGTCGAACACATGCGGCAGGACCTCCTCCGGGATGCCCGGACCATGGTCCCGAACCTCGATCACCAGCTCGCCGTCCTCCGTGCGGATCGCCACCCGCACCGGCGATCCGCCGTGCTTGAGCGCGTTGCCGATGAGGTTCGCGAGGATCACGTCGAGCCGTCGCGGATCGAGCCGCGCCATGATCCCGCGCTCGGCGTCCAGCTCCACGGCGTCCAGCCAGGCGCGGGCGTCGATGCACGCGGTGACCTGGTCGGCCACGTCGACGTCGTCGAGGACGAGCCGCGCGGTGCCCGCGTCGAAGCGGGTCACCTCCATCAGGTTCTCCACCAGGTCGTTCAGCCGCCGCGTCTCGCTCACCACGAGCGCCACGGCCGGCGCGATCATCGGGTCGAGGGAGTCCTGCTCGTCCTCCAGGACCTCGGTGACGGCCGTCAGCGCGGTCAGGGGAGTGCGCAGCTCGTGGGACATGTCCGCGACGAAGCGCCGACTGGACTCCTCCCGCGCGCTCATGTCGTCGACCTTCTTCTGCAGGGACTCCGCGGCGCTGTTGAACGTCCGTGACAGATCGGCCAGTTCGTCCGTGCCCGAGACCCGCAGCCGGGTGTCGAGCTTCCCCTCGCCCAGCTGCCGGGCCGCTTCGCCGAGCCGGTGCACCGGCCGCAGCACGGTCGTGGCGGCGGCCTGGGCGAGCAGCGCGGAGCCGACGAGGGCGAGCGCGGTCGCGATCCCCAGGGACCAGGCGAGCGAGTTCAGATCCGCCCGCTCGGCGTCCAGGGACTTGAACATGTAGCCGGTCGGTCCGCCCCCGTCGACCTTCGCCCCGCCCACCAGGTACGGCGTCTGGCCGCGCTGCGTGCGCTGCCAGAACAGGTGGTACGGGTAGGCGTTGCCGTCCGTGAGGGGCTGCTCGGTCTCCACCTGGTCCCGCAGCGCGTCCGGGACATCGGCCAGCGTGAAGGTGTCCGGGTTCGAGGCCCCGATGATCGGCTTGCCGGCGTCCCGCTCCCCGAGCAGCAGCACGCTGTAACCCGAGCTTCCGCCCGCCATCTGCTCGGCCGTGCGCCGCAGGTCCTCCTCGGTGGGCTGCAGCGGCAGCGTCGCCGCCCGGTTCTGCATCTCCTGCCGGAAGTCGTTCAGCGCCCCGTCCTGGGTGCGGGTCAGGACCGCCTCGCGGTTGAGCCAGTACGCGATCCCGGAGGCGGACACGGCGGCCGTGAGCGCCACCAGGGCGAAGACGACGACCAGCCGCAGCCGCAGGCTGGTGAAGCGCAGCCCCGCGAAAATCCCTCGTCTCACGCAGGGACGTCCAGTCGGTAGCCGACGCCGCGCACGGTACGGATCAGGGTCGGCGAGGACGGCACGTCCTCCACCTTGGCGCGCAGCCGCTGGACGCAGGCGTCGACCAGGCGGGAGTCGCCCAGGTAGTCGTGCTCCCACACCAGGCGCAGCAACTGCTGGCGCGACAGGGCCTGTCCGGGCCGCCTGCTCAGCTCCAGGAGCAGTCGCAGCTCGGTCGGCGTGAGCTGGAGGTCCTCCCCGTTCTTCGTCACCGTCATCGCCGAACGGTCGATGACGAGCGAGCCGAACGTCGCCGAGTCCGTGGACTCCCGCTCGCCGCGCCGCAGTACGGCCCGGATCCGGGCGTCGAGGACCCGGCCCTGGACGGGCTTGACGACGTAGTCGTCCGCGCCGGACTCCAGGCCGACGACCACGTCGATGTCGTCGCTCCGCGCGGTCAGCAGGATGATCGGCAGCTGGTCGGTGCGCCGGATGCGCCGGCACACCTCGAAGCCGTCGATCCCGGGCAGCATGACGTCCAGGACGACCAGGTCCGGACGCTGCTCGCGCAGGAGCTTCAGGCCGTCCTCGCCCGTCGCCGCGGTGGCCACTCGGTGGCCCTGGCGTGTCAGGGAGAGTTCGAGGGCCGTGCGGATGGCGTCGTCGTCCTCGATCAGCAACAGGAAAGGCACGGACGCCATTCTGTCCCATGAGGCCATCGGAGTTCGACTGTGCGGCGGCACCGACCCCTGTGACACGGCTGTGACAGTCGGCGGACACCGCGATGAAGTGGGCCGGGCAAGCTTCTTGGCACACGGACAGAAACCCACTCCAACCGACGGGGGGCGCGAGATGAACGCACTGCACAGCACCACCACGAGCGCAGTGGTCACGCGTCTCCACGATGTCGTCGTGCGGGGCGGGACGGAGAAGTCCGGCGGTGTGAACGGGCGGGGGTGCGTTCGCAGCGTCGGGCGTCAGCACAAGGCGCCGTACATGGTCGCCGTGGCTGACGGGGGAGCGGCGTACGGGGAGGTCTCGGGGGAGCGGCAGTCGGTGTCGGAGGCGGAGTTCACCGCCTACGTCCAGGAGCGCCGCGCCTCCCTGTACGCCACCGCCTACCACCTGACCGGTGACCGTTTCGAGGCGGAGGACCTGCTCCAGAGCGCGCTGTTCTCGACGTACCGCGCCTGGGACCGGATCAGCGACAAGGCGGCGGTGGGCGGCTACCTGCGCCGCACCATGACCAATCTGCACATCAGCGCGTGGCGTCGGCGCAAGCTCAACGAGTACCCCACCGAGGAGCTGCCGGAGACGGCGGGCGACACGGACGCGATGCGGGGGACCGAGCTGCGGGCGGTGCTGTGGCAGGCCCTGGCCCGGCTGCCCGAGCTCCAGCGCACGATGCTGGTGCTGCGCTACTACGAGGGCCGTACGGATCCGGAGATCGCGGAGATCCTGGACATCAGTGTCGGCACGGTGAAGTCGAGCATCTGGCGCTCCCTGCGCCGGCTGCGCGAGGACGAGGTCCTGAGCTTCGGCCGTGACGAGGAGGAGTCCTTCGGCGAGCTGGTGGCCTGAAGGCAGGGGGGCAACGGGGGAAAGACGGGGGACGTACGGGGGTACGGGGGAAAACAGCGCGGGTCGGACAAGCCGGGGGGGCTTGTACGACCCGCGTTTCTCGTTTCTCTTCGTCCCGGCCCTCGTTACGCCCGCGCCGCCGGTGTCCGGTGACGGCCGGCCGCTGCCGCGGCCAGCCGGCCCAGGGCCTCGTCCCTGGCGCACGGGTGGGCGCCCAGTTCGGTCTGGCGGGCCACGATCGAGCGCTCGGAGCGCATCAGTCGCCAGCCGCGACGCAGCAGGAAGGGGACGGACTTGCGGCCCTCCCTGAGATCCCGCAGGAGCCGGCGGCGGAACGTCGTCGAGGGGCGGCCGCGCAGGCACAGGGCGTCGGCGAGGACGCCGAGGTCCTGGCAGCGTTCCACGATCTCCGCGGCGAAGATCCCCTCCGCGACGAACAGCGGGGTCCGGCCGATGTCGAAGGTGTCGCGGTCCACTCGCGAGCTGGTGGCGAGGTCGTAGACGGGGACGTCCGTACGGCCCGTGCGGCACAGCTCCACGATCGCCGCGACGGCGGTCTGGGCGTCCCAGGAGTCCGGGGAGTCCCAGTCGATGTCGGCGCTGCCCGCGACGAGCGGGAGCGTCGGGTCGCCGGCCTCCTTGTAGAAGTCGTCGAGACGCAGGACCGGGAGACCGGTGACGGCGGCGAGGGACGACTTGCCGGAGCCTGAGGGGCCCGCGAGCAGCACGACGCGGGTCGGGATCGGTAGGGAACTCACGGGACACCAGTGTGAAGCATTCCCCCGGGCAGGGGACCCCCGAGGGAGGTGGTTGGTATCGAGCATCACACCTCAACTACGCTCGGTGCCTCCCTGATTACCCAAAGCTGAAGGACTCTCATGGCGCGTCACAAGGAATCCAGGCCCTCCCGCGGCGGTGCCCTGCTGAAGGCCGGGCTGACCGCGACGGCGGCGGGAGCGGCGGTGCTCGGTCTGGGCGCCGCCGGTGCCCAGGCGGCGGCCCCGCTGCCGCTGCCGATCGACTCGATCGCCGGCAGCGACATCTCCTCGGCCCTCGGGGCCACCGGTCACGCCGTCGGCCCGCTGACCAGTCTCCAGCTCGACCCGCTGGCGAACACCGGTGTCGATCCGCTGGACAACGGGGTCGGCACGCAGATCGCCGACTTCAAGCCCGTGGGGACGAACCTGGTGACGGACCACGTCACGAAGGGCGGCGGGCTGGACGATCTGCCGCTGGTCGGTGAGGTGACGGGGCTGCTTCCGACCAACTAGCGGCGTCGGGGGCCGCCTCGGAGGCCGTGTCGGGAGCGGCTCCCGGGGCGGTCCGCAGGGGGATCTCCCGTACGAACCAGGACGCGGCGAAGGCGAGTGCGGCCAGCGCGGCCGTGCCGAGGAGCACCCCGTGCAGCCCGCTCGTCACCGCCGCCGCGAATTCCTCCCGTACGGCCACGGGCAGCTCCCTCAGCTCCGCCGGTGTCAGCCGGGTGTCCGCGTCGGCGAGGCGGGCGGTGAAGACCGCGCCGAGCACCGCCACGCCGAGCGAGCCGCCGAGGGTGCGGACGAGGGTGACGGTGCCGCTCGCCGCGCCCATGTCGCGCGGCTCGGCGCTGTTCATGGTGATCAGCAGTGTCGACTGCATGAGGAAGCCCATGCCCGCCCCGATGACGAGGGTGAGTGCCGAGGCGACGGCGGTCGGGGTGTCGACGTCGAGCGTGAGCAGGATGAGCGCGCCGGCCGTCATCAGCGCGCCGCCGAGGATCGGGTGGGCGCGGTAGCGGCCGGTTCGGCCGATGGCGCGGCCGGTCGCCAGCTGGACCGAGATCATCCCCAGCATCAGCGGCAGCAGGAGCATCCCGCTCGCGGTGGACGACTGGCCGCGCGCGAACTGCAGGTACTGCGGAAGGTAGTTCATCGCCGCGAGCATCCCCGCGCCGACGAGGAGGCTGAGGAGCTGGGCGAGGGCGAAGTTGCGGCTGCGGAAGAGGCGGGGCGGGATGACCGGCTCCTCGGCCCGTCGTTCGACCCGTACGAACAGGGTGAGGGCGATGGCGGCGACGGCGCCGAGGCCCAGGATCCGCGGTGAGGTCCAGGCGTGGCCGGTGCCCGCCCAGCTCGCCAGGAGGGTCAGGGCGAGGATGCCGAGGGTGAGGAGCAGGGCGCCGCGCCAGTCGACGCGGGCCCGGATCCGCTCGGTGCGCACCTGGATGCCGGTCCCGACGATCAGCAGGGCGGCGAGGCCGACGGGCACGTTGACGTAGAAGGCCCAGCGCCAGTCGAGGTGGTCGGTGAGGAAGCCGCCGAGCAGCGGGCCGCCGACGAAGGCGACCGGCAGCGTCGCGGCGCTGATCGACTGGACCCTGGCGCTGTCGCGGGGCGCGACGATCACCCCGATGAGCGCGAACGCGCCGACCATCAGGCCGCCCGCGCCGATGCCCTGGAGCGCCCGGAAGGCGATGAGCTGCCCCATGTTCTGGGCGAGTCCGGAGAGGACCGAGCCGAGGAGGAAGACGGCGACGGAGGCGAGGTAGCTGCCCTTGCGGCCGTACAGATCGCCGATCTTGCCCCAGAGGGGGGTCGCCACGGCGGCGGTGAGGAGGTAGGAGGTGACCACCCAGGAGAGGTGGTCGAGGCCGCCGAGCTCCCCGACGATCGTGGGCAGCGCCGTGCCGACGATGGTGCCGTCGAGGGTGGCGAGGACGATGCCGAGCATCAGTCCGGTGATCCCCAGGTAGGGGATGCGGGCTTCGGGTTCGCGGGGTGTCGTCATGGCTCAGGCCGCGTAGGGCTTCTTGGCGCGGGCCTCGCGAAGGGCCTCGGCCCACCAGGCGAGTCGGTCGAGCATCGCGGTCGCGGCCGCGTCCGCCGCGGGGTCGGTGGCCTTGCCCTCCTGGTCGAACTGTCCCCAGACGCCCTGGAGTCCGACCGCCTCGCGGACGGTGACGGCGTGCAGTTCGGCGAAGACCCCCCGCAGGTGCTCGACGGCGCGCAGGCCGGCGGAGAAGCCTCCGTACGCGACGAAGCCGACGGGCTTGGCGTGCCACTCCTCGCCGTGCCAGTCGATGGCGTTCTTCAGGGACGCGGGATAGCTGTGGTTGTACTCGGGGGTGACGACGACGAAGGCGTCGGCGGCGGCGAGGCGCGGGGAGACGGCGGCGAGGAGCGCGAGGTCCTCGTCGGCGGCCGGGGCCTGGCCGAGCTGTGGGAAGACGACGGGCAGCGGGGTCTCGGCGAGGTCGATGAGGTCGACGGTCATGTCGGGGCGGGCGGCGGCATGGGCGTGCAGCCAGTTCGCGACGACGGGGCCGAGGCGGCCGTCGCGGGTGGAGCCCTGGACGACGGCGACGTGGAGCGGATGCATGGGTCCCCCGGAACGTGGATGTGTACGGCGTATCTTTTCGGTGTACAACGTACACGCGAGTGTGTACGTCGTCCACCGGGCATACGCTGTACGCGAGGAGAGGGAGGCCGTCGTGGCGAAAGAGGACGAGACGGAACGGGTCTCGCTGTGGGAGCGCCTGGAGCGGCCGCAGGCGGCGCCGCGCGCTTCCCTGACCGCGCAGCGGATCGCGGAGGTCGCGGTCGACCTGGCCGACCGTGAGGGGTTCGCGGCCGTCACCATGCGCCGGATCGCCACCGAGCTCGGTGTGGCGCCCATGGCCGCCTACCGGCACGTCTCCGGCAAGGACGACCTGTGGGCGCTGATGGTCGACCGCGTGTCGGCCGAGATGGAGCCGGCCGAGCAGCCGGGGAGCTGGCGGGAGACGCTGCGCGCGTACGCGGTGCGGACCCGCACGATGATGGTGCGCCACCCCTGGCTGGCCCAGCTGCCCATGCCGCTCTTCGCGCTCACGCCGAACCGGATGGCCGCCGCGGAGCGCCAGCTGGCGTCACTGGACGGGCAGGGCCTCGACGTCGACACGATGATGGCCGCGTTCCGGACGGTCAGCAGCTACGTGCAGGGGGCGACCCAGGCGGAGGTGGCCCTGGCGCAGTACATGCGGGAACAGGGCTGGGAGAGCCCCGACGAGACGCGGCGGGCGCTCGCCCCGCAGATGTCGTACCTGATGGAGACGGGGAGGTACCCGACGTACCGGCGCTACACGGAGGCGGCGGCGCGCAAGGACGACGCGACATGGCAGTTCGAGACGGGCCTGGAGTCCGTGCTGGACGGGGTGGCCGGGCTGGTGGAGCGCGGCCGGTCCTGACGGGGCGGACATGACGAACGGCCCCCGGGGTCCACCCGGGGGCCGTTCGTCACGGTGCTAGTACGCCGAGCCGCTCGCGCCCAGCGAACCCGTCGGGTGCCAGACCGTCTTCGTCTCCAGGAAGGCGGTCATCCGGTCCGTGCCCGGGGACTCGGTGAAGTCCACCGCGCGCGGGCGCAGGACGCGCTTGAGGTTGTCCGCCGCCGCGATCTCCAGCTCGCGCGCCAGATCGGCGTCCGCCCCCGTCAGGTCGATCGCGTTGACGTCCTGGTGGGCCGCCAGGTGCGGGCCCATCTCGGCGGCCTTGCCCGAGAGGATGTTGACCACGCCGCCCGGCAGGTCCGAGGTGGCGAGCACCTCGCCCAGGGAGAGCGCCGGCAGCGGGGACTTCTCGCTCGCGATCACCACCGCCGTGTTGCCCGTCGCGATGACCGGGGCGATGACCGAGACGAGGCCCAGGAACGAGGAGTCCTGGGGCGCGATCACGGTGACGACGCCCGTCGGCTCCGGGGTCGACAGGTTGAAGTACGGGCCGGCGACCGGGTTGGCGCCGCCCACGATCTGGGCGATCTTGTCGGTCCAGCCCGCGTACCAGACCCAGCGGTCGACGGCCGCGTCGACGACCGCGCCGGCCTTGGACTTCGACAGGCCCTCGGCGTCCGCGACCTCGCGGACGAACTGGTCCCTGCGGCCCTCCAGCATCTCGGCGATCCGGTAGAGGATCTGGCCCCGGTTGTACGCCGTCGCGCCCGACCAGCCGCCGAACGCCTTGCGCGCGGCGACGACCGCGTCACGGGCGTCCTTGCGGGAGGAGAGCGGTACGTTCGCCAGCCAGTTGTCCTTCGAGTCGCTCACCTCGTACACCCGGCCGCTCTCGGAGCGGGGGAACTTGCCCCCGACGTACAGCTTGTAGGTCTTGAAGACGTTCAGGCGCGTCTGCTGCTCAGACATCGAGGTAGGCCTCCAGACCGTGACGGCCACCCTCGCGGCCGAAGCCCGACTCCTTGTAGCCGCCGAAGGGCGAGGTCGGGTCGAACTTGTTGAACGTGTTGGCCCAGACGACACCGGCCCGGAGCTTGTTGGCCACGGCCAGGATCCGCGAACCCTTCTCCGTCCAGATGCCGGCCGACAGGCCGTACTGGCTGTTGTTGGCCTTGGCGACCGCCTCGTCCGGCGTACGGAACGTCAGCACGGACAGGACCGGGCCGAAGATCTCGTCGCGGGCGACGGTGTGCGCCTGGGTGACGTTGGTGAAGAGCGTCGGGGCGAACCAGTAGCCGGCGGACGGCAGCTCGCAGGCCGGCGACCAGCGCTCGGCCCCCTCCGACTCGCCCTTCTCGACCAGCGCGTGGATACGGGAGAGCTGCTCGGCCGAGTTGATGGCGCCGATGTCCGTGTTCTTGTCCAGCGGGTCGCCGAGGCGGAGGGTGGAGAGCCGCCGCTTCAGGGAGTCGAGCAGCTCGTCCTGGACCGACTCCTGGACCAGGAGGCGGGAGCCCGCGCAGCAGACCTGGCCCTGGTTGAAGAAGATGCCGTTGACGATGCCCTCGACGGCCTGGTCGATGGGGGCGTCGTCGAAGACGATGTTGGCGCCCTTGCCGCCCAGCTCCAGGGTCACCTTCTTGTCCGTGCCGGCGACCGAGCGCGCGATGGACTTGCCGACCGCGGTCGAACCGGTGAAGGCGACCTTGTTCACGTCGGGGTGCTCGACGAGCGCGGCGCCCGTCTCCCCGTAACCGGGGAGGATGTTGACGACGCCCTTGGGCAGGCCCGCCTGGCGGCAGATGTCCGCGAAGAACAGGGCGGTGAGCGGGGTCGTCTCGGCGGGCTTCAGGACGACCGTGTTACCGGTCGCGAGCGCCGGGGCGATCTTCCACGCCAGCATCAGGAGCGGGAAGTTCCACGGGATGACCTGGCCGGCCACGCCGAGCGGGCGGGGGTTCGCGCCGTAGCCCGCGTGGTCGAGCTTGTCGGCCCAGCCCGCGTAGTAGAAGAAGTGCGCGGCGACCAGCGGGAGGTCCGCGTCGCGGGTCTCCTTGATCGGCTTGCCGTTGTCCAGGGTCTCCAGGACGGCGAGCTCGCGGCTGCGCTCCTGGATGATCCGGGCGATCCGGAAGAGGTACTTGGCGCGCTCGGAGCCGGGCAGCGCCGACCACTTCTCGAACGCCTTCCGCGCCGCCCTCACCGCGCGGTCCACGTCCTCGGTGCCCGCCTGGGCGACCTCGGAGAGGACCTCCTCGGTGGAGGGGGAGACGGTCTTGAAGACCTTGCCGTCGGCCGCGTCGACGAACTCGCCGTCGATGAACAGGCCGTACGAGGGGGCGATGTCGACGACGGACCGGGACTCGGGCGCCGGTGCGTACTCGAATGCAGATGCCATGATGATCAGTCCACCGTCACGTAATCGGGGCCGGAGTAGCGGCCGGTCGCCAGCTTCTGACGCTGCATGAGCAGGTCGTTGAGCAGGCTGGAGGCACCGAAGCGGAACCAGTGGTTGTCCAGCCAGTCCTCGCCGACGGTCTCGTTGACCAGGACCAGGAACTTGACGGCTTCCTTGGTGTTGCGGATACCGCCCGCGGGCTTCACACCGACCTGGACGCCGGTCTGCGCGCGGAAGTCGCGCACGGCCTCCAGCATCAGGAGCGTGTTGGCCGGGGTGGCGTTGACCGCGACCTTGCCGGTCGAGGTCTTGATGAAGTCGGCGCCCGCCATCATGCCGAGCCAGGAGGCGCGGCGGATGTTGTCGTACGTCGAGAGCTCGCCGGTCTCGAAGATGACCTTGAGGCGGGCCTCGCCGGAGGCCTCCTTCACCGCCAGGATCTCTTCGTAGACCTTCATGTAGTTCCCCGCGAGGAACGCGCCGCGGTCGATCACCATGTCGATCTCGTCGGCGCCCGCGGCGACGGCGTCACGGGTGTCCGCGAGCTTCACGGGGAGGGCGGCGCGGCCGGCCGGGAAGGCCGTGGCGACGGAGGCGACCTTGACGCCGGAGCCCTTCAGGGCCTCCTTCGCCGTGGCCACCATGTCGGGGTAGACACAGACGGCGGCGGTCGTCGGGGTCGTGCGGTCGGACGGGTCGGGGTTGACGGCCTTGGCGGCGAGCGCCCGGACCTTGCCCGGGGTGTCCGCGCCTTCGAGCGTCGTCAGGTCGATCATGGAGATGGCCAGGTCGATGGCGTACGCCTTCGCCGTGGTCTTGATCGAGCGGGTTCCGAGGGACGCGGCGCGCGCCTCCAGGCCGACGGCGTCGACGCCGGGCAGCCCGTGGAGGAAGCGGCGCAGCGCACTGTCGGACGTCGTTACGTCGGCAAATGGTGCTGCGGATGCAGTGGTGGGCATGGTCACCAGTCGAGCATATCTACGCGCGTAGCGACCTGTACAGCCCCCGGGTTTCCGAACGGGGTCGCCGACGCCCCGGGAGGGGCCGCGCACCCGTTTCCGGAACCCCCCGGCCGGGGGGTGCGCGGGGCCGCTCCCTCCACCCGAGCCCGCCCGTACCCGGTGAGGCAGAATCGGCACCATGACGACCCAGCCCCCGCAGCAGCCCACCGAGCCGACCTACGCCGACCGCGTCTTCCGGTCGCCCCTGGGCATCGCGGGCGGCGTCCTGCTGCTCGGGCTGACCGGATGGTTCTGCGTGGACGCGATGGTCCGCGGCGAGGGACGCACGCCCTGGGTCGCCCTGGCGGGTCTGCTCTTCGTCGTGCCGCTCGTCGTGGCGTTCACGATCCGCCCGGTGGTGACGGCGAACGAGGACCGCCTGCGGATCCGCAATCCCTTCCGTTCCGTCGTCCTGCCCTGGGCCGCGGTGGCCGACGTCCGCGCCGGGTACTCCAGCGAGGTGCTCACCCGTGACGGGGCGAAGTACCAGCTCTGGGCCGTCCCCGTCTCGCTGCGCCAGCGCAAGCGGGCGGCGCGCCGCCAGGCGCGGGCCGCCCAGGACGACCCGCACGGCCGCACCTCCGTCCACGCGCGCGTGGACGACAAGGACCGGCTCGCCCCGGCCGACCAGACTGTCGCCGACCTGCGCGATCTCGCCGAGCGCTGCGCCACGCGCCCGAGCGCGCAGGGGGAGCCGCAGACGCGCTGGGCGTACGAGATCATCGCGCCGTCCGCCGCCGGTCTCGTGCTGCTGGTCGTCCTGCTCGCCACCGGCTGAGGCGCCCCGCCGGTCCGCGCCGCGTTCATCCGTACGGGAACGGCCCGGGCGCGTACGGGAACGGCCCGGGGCCCGTACGGAACCGCTTCCGTACGGGCCCCGAGCCGTTCGACGCTCAGAGACCGGCCGCCTCCGACAGGTCCCGCTTGATCGCGGAGAGCACCTCGGCGCCCTTCGCCCGGGCCGACGCCAACCCGCTCGCGTCGGCGACCGGGACCACGACCTCCAGGTAGCACTTCAGCTTGGGCTCGGTACCGGAGGGGCGGACGATGACCCGGGCCTTGTAGTCGCCCTCCAGGTAGTAGCGCAGCCCGTCCGTCGGGGGCAGGGACTCCGTGCCCTTCGTCAGGTCCTCCGCCGTCGTCACCGTCAGCCCCGCGAGGTGGACAGGCGGCCGCGACCGCAGCGCGCTCATCGCGTTCGCGATGATGCTCAGGTCCTCGACGCGCACCGACAGCTGGTCCGTGGCGTGCAGCCCGTGGGCGACCGCCAGGTCGTCGAGGAGGTCCGTCAGCGTACGGTCCCGCTCCTTGAGCTCCGAGGCCAGCTCGGCCACGAGCAGCGCCGCCGTGATGCCGTCCTTGTCGCGGACGCCCTCGGGGTCGACGCAGTAGCCCAGCGCCTCCTCGTAGCCGTACCGCAGACCGTCCACGCGGGCGATCCACTTGAAGCCGGTCAGCGTCTCCTCGTGGCCGACGCCCGCCGCCTCGGCGATCCGGCCGAGCAGCGAGGACGACACGATCGACTCGGCGAACACGCCCCGAGCGCCCTTGTGCACCAGGTGCGCCGCCAGCAGCGAGCCCACCTCGTCGCCCCGCAGCATCCGCCAGCCGCCCTCGACGGTCGGGTCGGGCACCGCCACGGCGCAGCGGTCGGCGTCCGGGTCGTTGGCGATCACGATGTCGGGGTCCACGGCGCGGGCCGCCTCGAAGGCGAGGTCCATCGCGCCCGGCTCCTCCGGGTTCGGGAAGGCGACGGTCGGGAACGCCGGGTCGGGCTCGGCCTGCTCGGCGACGAGCGCGGGCGCCGGGAATCCCGCGCGGGCGAAGGCGGCCGTCAGGACCTCCTTGCCGACGCCGTGCATGGCCGTGTAGACGGTCCGCACGGTACGGGGGGACCCGGGGCTCAGGACGGCGTCCGTACGCGCCAGGTAGGCGTCCAGGACCTCGTCGCCGAGGGTCTCCCAGCCCTCGGCCGGCCGCGGCACGTCCTCCAGGGAGCGCACCGCGTCGATCTCGGCCGCGATCTCGGCATCGGCCGGCGGCACGATCTGCGAACCGTCGCCCAGGTACACCTTGTAGCCGTTGTCGCGCGGCGGGTTGTGGCTCGCGGTGACCTCGACTCCGGCGACCGCGCCCAGATGCCTTATGGCGTACGCGAGGACGGGCGTCGGCAGCGGACGCGGGAGCAGCGCGGCGCGCAGTCCGGCGCCGGTCATCACGGCGGCGGTGTCACGGGCGAAGTCGGCCGACTTGTAGCGGGCGTCGTAGCCGATGACGACGAGCCCGTCGTGCCGGCCCTTGGCCTTGAGGTACGCGGCGAGTCCCGCGGCGGCCCTGATGACCACCGAGCGGTTCATCCGCATCGGGCCCGCGCCCAGCTCGCCGCGGAGTCCGGCGGTGCCGAACTGGAGCGTGCCGGCGAAGCGGGCGGCGAGCTCGTCGCCCGCACCGGCCTCGATGAGCGCGGCGAGCTCCTCGCGGGTCTCACTGTCGGGGTCCTCGGCGAGCCAGGTCTGGGCCCGGGCGAGGAGGTCGTCCTGCGTCACGGTGTGCCTTTCGGAGGTGCGGGTGGGGCGGGCGCGGGGTGGGGCGCGGTGTCGGGTGGGCCGCTGCGCGGAGCCTTTCCCCGCCCCGTCCCTTCCCGAACGGGGGCACGCCCCCGGACCCCTGCTTGGGGGTCCCGGCACGCCCGTGGGGCGTAGCGGACAGCGGCCGGGTCCTCGGGCGCCGGACGGGCCGGGGTGCCGCCGCGCGGGCGGGCCCGGCCCCGTCGGGAGCCCCCGCGCCCTCAGGGCGCGGGGGGAGTCCGAGGCGCGGGGGCCGCGCGGCGGTCCGTCAGATCCGGTCCAGGACGCGCGTCAGCAGCTCGCCCATCCGCGCCGCCGAGTCGCGTCCCGCCTGGAGGACCTCCTCGTGGTTCAGCGGCTCGCCCGACAGGCCGGCCGCCAGGTTGGTGACCAGGGAGATGCCCAGGACCTCGGCGCCCGCCTCGCGGGCCGCGATGGCCTCCAGGACGGTGGACATGCCGACCAGGTCGCCGCCCATGACGCGGACCATGTTGATCTCGGCCGGGGTCTCGTAGTGCGGCCCGGTGAACTGCACGTAGACGCCCTCTTCGAGGGTCTCGTCGACCTCCTTGCACAGCGCGCGCAGCCGCGGCGAGTACAGGTCGGTGAGGTCCACGAAGTTCGCGCCGACGATCGGGGAGGCGGCCGTCAGGTTGATGTGGTCGCTGATCAGGACCGGCTGGCCGGGGCGCATGCCCTCGCGCAGGCCACCGCAGCCGTTGGTCAGCACGATGGTCTTGCAGCCGGCGGCGACGGCGGTGCGCACGCCGTGGGCGACGGCGGCGACGCCCCGGCCCTCGTAGAAGTGCGTACGGCCCAGGAAGACCAGGACGTGCTTGGCGCCGATCTTGTACGAGCGGACCTTGCCGCCGTGTCCCTCGACGGCCGGGGGCGGGAAGCCGGGAAGCTCGGTCACGGGGAACTCGGCCTCCGGAGCGCCGAGCGCGTCGACGGCGGGCGCCCAGCCGGAGCCCATCACGAGGGCCACGTCGTGGGTGTCGATTCCGGTCAGCTCGCGAAGACGCGCGGCAGCGGCCTCGGCGGCCTCGTACGGGGTGGCAGTTGCGTTCACTGACTCTCTCGCCTCGGGGAGGGGGGTCCGAGGGGGGAGCCCCGGACGGATTTCCTACGCGCAGAAGCGTAGCCCGAGAATCCCTACGCGCGTAGATGACGATGCTGACGGACATGCGATCGTTGTCTTGTCGTTTCCGACGAATGGCGTAGCGGGGGCCACACCGCACGTTCCGCCAGTCCGATACCGCCATGAACCGGGTCCGGACGCTCGCACGGGCACGAGCGGCGCCCGGCGGCGCCTAGCAAGGGCGCTTGCGCAGCTCCATCACGTAGTCGTGCGGCGCCCCCGCCGACTCGGCGGCGTCCGCGATCTCGCCGAGGTAGCGCGCGGACGGCAGCCCGCCCTCGTACGCGTTCAGCACGTACAGCCAGGTCGGCTCCTCGCCGTCCAGGGTGTGCACGCGGACCCGCATCCGGCGGTAGATGTCGAGGCCGACACCCTCCCAGCGGTCCATGGAGTCCTCGTCCATCGGCGCGATGTCGTAGAGCGCCACGAACACCTGGGACCGCGGCGCCTCGACGATCGTGGGCAGCGCGCCCTCCCAGCCCATCTGCTCGCCGCCGAAGGTGAGCCGCCAGCCGTTGAGCCAGCCGGTGCCGCGCAGCGGGGAGTGCGGGGCGCGGCGGGTCATGAGCCGCGCGTCGAGGTTGCCGGCGTACGCGGCGTAGAGCGACATGGGGTCGAGGGTACGGGAGGGGAGCGGGTGCACGCGGAAGCCGGTGGTGGGGGCCGTATGGAGGCCCCGGCGCGAGCCCACCCCCGGCGTACGGGACAATGGGGTACGCACTTGAAGCGTGCGGGACAATGGCGTACGCACTGCAGCCCAGCGGGGGGACCCCCCGGCAGAACGAGAGCGCGAGGCGTAGATCCCTGTGACCCGGATCGTGATCATCGGCGGCGGACCCGGCGGATACGAGGCTGCCCTGGTGGGCGCCCAACTCGGCGCGGAGGTGACCGTCGTCGACTGCGACGGCCTCGGCGGCGCGTCCGTCCTGACCGACTGCGTCCCCTCGAAGACCCTCATCGCGACGGCCGAGGTGATGACGACCTTCGACTCCTCGTACGAGGAGCTGGGCATCATCGTCGCGGACGACACCCCGCACGTGGAGCAGGCCGCCCGCGTCGTCGGCGTCGACCTCGGCAAGGTCAACCGACGGGTGAAGCGCCTCGCGCTCGCCCAGTCCCACGACATCACCGCCTCCGTCACCCGCGCCGGCGCCCGCGTCCTGCGCGGCCGCGGCCGGCTCTCGGGCCGCCAGGCCGTGGACGGCTCCCGCCAGGTGATCGTGACCTCCGCCGACGGCTCGGAGGAGGCGCTGACCGCCGACGCCGTGCTGATCGCGACCGGCGGCCACCCGCGCGAGCTGCCCGACGCCCAGCCCGACGGCGAGCGGATCCTGAACTGGACCCAGGTCTACGACCTCAAGGAGCTCCCCGAGGAGCTCATCGTGGTCGGCTCGGGTGTGACGGGTGCCGAGTTCGCCGGCGCCTACCAGGCGCTGGGCTCCCGGGTCACCCTGGTCTCCTCCCGCGACCGCGTGCTGCCCGGCGAGGACCCGGACGCCGCCGCCGTCCTGGAGGACGTCTTCCGCCGCCGCGGCATGAACGTCATGGCCCGCTCGCGCGCCGAGTCGGTCAAGCGGGTCGGCGACCGTGTCGAGGTGACCCTCGCCGACGGCCGGGTCATCTCCGGCTCCCACTGCCTCATGGCGGTCGGCGCCATCCCGAACTCGGCCGGCATGGGCCTGGAGGAGGCCGGGGTCAGGCTCAAGGACTCGGGCCACATCTGGACCGACCGGGTCTCCCGCACCTCGGCGCCGGGCGTCTACGCCGCCGGTGACGTCACCGGTGTCTTCGCGCTCGCCTCCGTCGCGGCGATGCAGGGCCGGATCGCGATGTACCACTTCCTCGGCGACGCGGTGGCCCCGCTGAACCTGAAGACGGTCTCCTCGAACGTCTTCACCGACCCCGAGATCGCCACCGTCGGCTTCACCCAGGCCGACGTGGACGCGGGCAAGATCGAGGCCCGGGTCGTCAAGCTGCCGCTTCTGCGCAACCCGCGCGCCAAGATGCAGGGGATCCGCGACGGCTTCGTCAAGATCTTCTGCCGTCCGGGCACCGGGATCGTCGTCGGAGGCTGTGTCGTCGCGCCGAAGGCGAGCGAGCTCATCCACCCGATCTCGATCGCGGTCGACAACAATCTGACGGTGGAACAGATCGCAAACGCTTTCACGGTGTACCCCTCCCTGTCGGGCTCGATCGCGGAAGTGGCACGGCAGTTGCACACCCGAAAGGCGACGGGCGAGGGCTGACCCGCCCCCCGCCTGCGGAGATCTGGACAACCCCCGGCAAGGCGGGACAAGGAACGATCAACGACGGGGCCTCCCATACCACTTGGGGGCCCCGTCTGTGCGCATCTTCTGCAATTCGGCGCATAGTGCTGAAAATCATCTGCCGGTCACGTTACTGTCGGTTTCGTGTTCGCTGCAGAACGTCGTCAGTTGATCCTCGAAATGGTGCGCGCCAATGGAGCCGTGTCGCTCCGTGAGCTCGCCCGCGTCGTCCAGACCTCAGAAGTGACCGTACGGCGGGACGTGCGGGCACTGGAGGCAGAAGGACTCCTCGACCGCCGGCACGGCGGTGCGGTACTGCCGGGCGGGTTCACCCGAGAGTCCGGCTTCCCGCAGAAATCCCACCTCGCGACCGCGGAGAAGACGGCCATCGCCGACGTCGCCGCGAGCCTGGTCGAAGAGGGCGAGGCCATCGTCGTCGGCGCCGGGACGACCACGCAGGAGCTGGCCCGCAGGCTCGCCCGCGTGCCCGGTCTGACCGTGGTCACCAACTCCCTGCTCGTCGCCCAGGCGCTCGCCCACGCCAACCGGGTCGAGGTCGTCATGACCGGCGGCACGCTGCGCGGCTCGAACTACGCGCTGGTGGGCAGCGGGGCCGAGCAGTCCCTCCAGGGGCTGCGGGTCTCCCGGGCCTTCCTCTCCGGCAGCGGCCTGACCGCCGAGCGCGGCCTGTCCACGTCCAACATGCTCTCCGCGAGCGTGGACCGGGCGCTGGTGCAGGCGGCGGCGGAGGTCGTGGTGCTGGCCGATCACACCAAGCTCGGCACCGACACCATGTTCCAGACGGTGCCGACCGACGTGATCACCCGCCTCGTCACCGACGAGCCGCCGGCGCACGACGACCGGGCCGCCACGGAGCTCCAGGCCCTCGCCGACCAGGGCGTCCAGATCGCGGTGGCGGGGACGGGACCGGGTGGTGACGCGGTCCCCCCGGGCGGCGGCCGCCCGCGCCGTGACGTTCCGCTTCCCGGTCAGCGCGCCCGGCATCAGCCCGGCCAATTCCGCGGAGCCGCGGCCTCGTTGGCGAGTGACGTGCTGCAACCGGAGCGAACGGCCCGGGTCGCGGACATGCGCAGGCGCTGAGAGGGGGCGTCCCTGGCGCGGGGGCCAGGACGCACGCGGGGAGGCCGGGTGCCCGGAGGCCGGCACCCCGGAGCGTCGGAACACTCCGGGAGGTCGAGCGCCCGGACGCGTCGGGGCGAGCCCGGGCCCGGCTCCCGCCGCTCGTCGGTTCAGCTCTTCATACCGCGCAGGGTCAGGGCCAGCAGGCGGTCCGGCAGTTCCTCGTCGTCCGGGTTCTGCTCGGCCGCCAGCGCGATCGCGTTTGTGAGCTGCATCAGATCACCGATCGACACGTCCGCGCGGACCGTACCGGCCTCCCGGGCCCGGCCCAGCAGGACCTCGCCGGCCGCGCGCAGCGGGACGTCGCACTGGGCGAGCGCCGAACTCCCGTCCCGCGAAGCCGACATGAGCGCCCGGGCGAAGCCCCGGTACTCGACCGCGTGGGTGATCAGGGTGCGCAGCCACTCCACGAGCGCGCGACACGGCTCGTCGGCCGCCGCGAGTTCGCGGCCCCGCTGGAGCAGTGCGGCCAGGGCCTCCTGGAACACGGCGTTCACCAGCGCGTCCCGGGTGGGGAAGTGGCGGTACAGCGTGCCGATGCCGACTCCAGCGCGCCGGGCGACGTCCTCCAGGGAGGCGTCCGTGCCGTGCTCGGCGAAGACTGCGCGGGCCTCGGTCAGCAGCCGCTCGTGATTGCGGCGCGCGTCGGCGCGCATGGGGGCTCCTCGGTCGGGCGAAGGGCCCGCAGGCGGTGTGCCTGCGGGCCCTTCCCATCGTACGAACGGCCTGCGCCGTCGGTCGTCAGTCCTTGATCTCGCAGATCGCGGAGCCGGAGGTGATCGACGCGCCGACCTCGGCCGACAGGCCCTTGATCGTGCCGGAGCGGTGCGCGTTGAGCGGCTGCTCCATCTTCATGGCCTCCAGGACGACGATCAGGTCGCCCTCCTTGACCTCCTGGCCCTCCTCGACGGCCACCTTCACGATGGTGCCCTGCATCGGGGAGGCGAGGGTGTCGCCGGAGGCGGTCGGGCCGGACTTCTTCGCGGCACGGCGCTTCGGCTTGGCGCCGGCGGCCAGACCCGTACGGGCCAGGGACATGCCGAGCGAGGACGGGAGCGAGACCTCCAGGCGCTTGCCGCCGACCTCGACGACGATCGTCTCGCGGCCGGACTCGTCCTCCTCGGCCTCGGAGCCCGCCGGGGCGAACGGCTTGATCTCGTTGACGAACTCGGTCTCGATCCACCGGGTGTGGACACGGAACGGGTCCGCGGTGAACGCCGGGTCGACGACGACCGCCTGGTGGAACGGGATGGCCGTGGCCATGCCCTCCACCTTGAACTCGGCGAGCGCGCGGGCGGCGCGCTGGAGCGCCTGCTCGCGGGTGGCGCCGGTGACGATCAGCTTGGCCAGGAGCGAGTCCCAGGCCGGGCCGATGACCGAGCCGGACTCGACGCCTGCGTCCAGACGGACACCGGGGCCGGTCGGCGCGTCGAAGGTGGTGACGGTGCCGGGCGCGGGCAGGAAGTTGCGACCCGGGTCCTCGCCGTTGATACGGAACTCGAAGGAGTGACCCCTTATGGCCGGGTCGTCGTAGCCCAGCTCCTCGCCGTCGGCGATCCGGAACATCTCGCGGACCAGGTCGATGCCGGTGACCTCTTCGGTGACCGGGTGCTCGACCTGGAGACGGGTGTTGACCTCCAGGAAGGAGATCGTGCCGTCGAGGCCGACCAGGAACTCGACCGTGCCGGCGCCGACGTAGCCGGCCTCCTTCAGGATCGCCTTGGACGCGGCGTACAGCTCGGCGTTCTGCGCCTCGGAGAGGAACGGCGCGGGCGCCTCCTCGACGAGCTTCTGGTGGCGGCGCTGGAGCGAGCAGTCACGGGTGGAGACGACGACCACGTTGCCGTGGGAGTCGGCCAGGCACTGGGTCTCGACGTGCCGCGGCTTGTCGAGGTAGCGCTCGACGAAGCACTCGCCGCGGCCGAAGGCCGCGACGGCCTCACGGACGGCGGAGTCGTAGAGCTCCGGTACCTCTTCGAGGGTGCGGGCGACCTTCAGACCGCGACCGCCACCACCGAAGGCGGCCTTGATCGCGATCGGCAGGCCGTGCTCCTCGGCGAAGGCGACGACCTCGTCGGCGCCGGAGACCGGGTCGGGCGTGCCCGCGACGAGCGGGGCGCCGGCGCGCTGGGCGATGTGACGGGCCGCCACCTTGTCGCCGAGGTCGCGGATGGCCTGCGGCGGCGGGCCGATCCAGGTCAGACCGGCGTCGAGCACGGCCTGGGCGAACTCGGCGTTCTCGGAAAGGAACCCGTAGCCGGGGTGGATCGCGTCCGCGCCCGAGTCCTTTGCGGCCTGAAGCACCTTGGCCATGTCCAGATAGCTGGCGGCCGGGGTGTCACCGCCCAGAGCGAACGCCTCGTCGGCCGCCCGGACGTGCAGAGCGTCCCGGTCCGGATCGGCGTAGACGGCTACGCTGGCGATCCCGGCATCCCGGCAAGCACGGGCGACACGGACAGCGATTTCGCCACGGTTGGCGATGAGCACCTTGCGCACGATGGCTCCCTCCTTGAAACAAGCTGAGTTTAGGGACTGCCGACACGGCACTTCGACCCGTCCCCAGTGGTGAGCTTGCCCACACGGAGCGTGATACGAGGCTTGCTCGGGTCGTGAAATCCCTTGTCGTACCACGGTACGCAGGGTTCCTCTACGGCACAGTAGCTCCGAGGTGTGGCACAGGTCTCTGTTCAAGCGGCCAGTCGCGTATCGGGTTTCTTTGTGGAGTCCCTACGAATGGCGCAATGATTCTTTGCCGCCGCATCGGTGTGTGCGGACCCTTGTCCGAAGGTTTACCCGGCAGTAGCCTTCGCGCTGTCATCTGTACTGCAGGTAACAGTCGTTTCAGGGGGTGGCCCAGGTGGCCCGCAGACCGATAGCTCTCGTGACGGCGGCGGTGCTCTTCCTGGAAGCCCCGGGCATCGTCGTGCTCAACGCCGTCATGGCGCGCTTCGTCGAGATCCAGTCGATGTCCCTCGACGGCCTCGACCCGGACCACATGGTGACCGGTACGTGGGCCCTCGGCATCGTCTCCGGGCTGCTCCTCGCGCTCTGCGCGACCGTCGCCCTCGTCGCCGGCATACGTGACAAGCGCCCCGGGCGCGCCGGCCGGGGCCTCCTCATCGGCTGCGCCGTGGTGCACGGTGTGCTCGGCGCGGTGACGATCGGTCTGATCGGCTGGGGTGCCTTCGCGTTCATGACCGTGGTGCTCGGCCTCGTCGTGCTGACGCTGGTGGCGTACGGAAAGGGCGCCGACGCCCCGGCCGAGGCGGCGGCGCCCGCGTAGGACCGGCGCGGTCTCAGGTCCACAGGTCGGTGATGGAGACCCCCAGCTTGGCGAGCAGGTTGCGGAGCAGGGGCAGGGAGAGGCCGATCACGTTGCCCGGGTCTCCGTCGATGCCGTCGATGAACGGTGCCGAGCGCCCGTCGAGCGTGAAGGCGCCCGCCACGTGCAGTGGTTCGCCGCTCGCCACGTACGCGGCGATCTCGGCGTCCGTCGGCTCACCGAAACGGACGACGGTCGAGGCGGTCGCCGACTCGTAGCGCTTGGCCGCCGTGTCGTACACGCAGTGACCCGTCTGGAGGATGCCCACCCGGCCGCGCATCGCCTTCCAGCGCGCGGTGGCCTCCTCGGCGTCGGCCGGCTTGCCGAGGGCCTGCTTGTCGAGCTCCAGGACCGAGTCGCAGCCGATGACCAGGGCGCCGAAGGCCTCGGGGCGCGCGGCCACATGGGCGGCCTTGGCCTCGGCGAGCGCGAGGGCGAGTTCGGCGGGGGTCGGCGCGCGCATCTTGTCCTCGTCGACGCCGCTCACGATGACCTCGGGGGCGAGTCCGGCCTGCCGCAGCAGTCCGAGACGGGCGGGCGAGGCGGAGGCGAGCACGACACGGCGGCGATCAGCAGTCATGGGGGAAGCGTAGCCAGTGTCAGTGGAGGCCGACCACGAACATCGCCACCACCATCGCCAGGGCCAGCAGGATGGACGCGCGACGCAGCATGGCCTGCATGTCGCGCATCTCCTCCGGCGGCTCGTTCTTCGGGTCGGACCACAGCATGGCCACGATCCTGCTGGCAGGAGGGCCCCGGCGCCTGAGTACCCGTACTCAGGAGCCGGGGTGCCAACGGACTAATCAGGCGTGGTGAACACCCCCTCGCCGGCCGCCGCCAGTGCCGCCCCGGCCGCGCGCTCCGCGTCCGCGGGGCCCAGCGGCTCGCGCGTGATCATGAAGCGGTAGTAGAGCGGGGCCGACACCGCGCGCAGCAGCTCGATGCCGTCGGTCCCGGCGGGGACCTCGCCGCGGGCCGCGCCGCGCTCGACCACCGGGGCCCATTCCTGCAGGCGGGCCCGGTAGAAGCCGTTCAGCGCCTCGGCGCACTCCTCGTCGCAGGCCGCGGCCGCGATGACCGCACGGAAGACGGCGCCCATCCGGGGGTCGGTGAGGGTCTTGGTGACGAGCGCGGCGTTGGCCCGCAGGTCGCCCGCGAGGCTGCCGGTGTCGGAGGCCGGCAGGGACTGCTCCGCCATGTCGCGCAGCAGGTCGGCGACGAGTCCGACGGGAGAGCCCCAGCGGCGGTAGACGGTCGTCTTGCCGACGCCGGCGCTCGCGGCGACGTGGTCCATGTTCAGCGCGTGGAAGCCCGCGGCGGCCAGGGCGTCCTCGGTCGCGTCGAGGACGGCCCGGCGCACCTTCGCGGTACGGCCCCCGGGGCGCACGGTGCCGGGCACGGCCGGCTGGCTCTCAGTCAAACGGGTCTCCTGTTCCATTAACGCCTTCGAGTCTGCTACGGTACGGGACATCTTAACGGAACAAGAAGCCCATTAATGGGGGTCGTTCATGGCTGCCACCACACTCGGATCCCGCACCGACATCCGTACCGACCGCATGGACGGACGGATGCGGCTCGTCCTCCTCGTCCTTCTCGTCGCCCAGTTCATGCTGGCCGTCGACTTCTCGATCCTGAACGTCGCCCTGCCCGCCGTCGGCGAAGGACTCGGCTTCACCCTGGGCAACCTCCAGTGGATCGCCACCGCCTTCGCCCTCGCCGCCGCCGGATTCACCCTCCTCCTCGGGCGCGTCGCCGACATCGTCGGCCGCCGCCGCCTCTTCCTCGCCGGGATGGCGCTCCTCGCCCTCTCCTCGCTCGTCGGCGGTCTCGCCACGACCCCCGCGACGCTGATGGCCGCACGGGTCGCCCAGGGCCTCGCCACCGCCGCCGTCACACCCGCCGGGCTCGCCCTGCTCACCTCCTCCTTCCCGGAGGGGCCGCTGCGCGCCAAGGCGCTCGGCCTGAACGGCGCGCTCATGTCGGCCGGCTTCACCATCGGCGCCGTCCTCGGCGGTGTCCTGACCGACCTGCTCTCCTGGCGCTGGGCCTTCTTCATCAACGTGCCGGTCGCCCTCGCCGTGCTCCTCGTCGCCCCCGTCGTCCTGCGGGAGAGCCGCCCCGCCGTCCGCCCCCGCCTCGACGTCCCCGGCGCGATCACCGTCACCGGCGGCCTGCTCGCCCTGGTCCTCGGCCTCACCACCGAGCCCCTGGCGCTCCCCGTCGGCGTCGCCCTGCTCGTCGCCTTCTGGTTCGTGGAGCGGAGGGCCGCCTCACCCCTCGTACCCGTACGGATCCTCACGCGCCGCACCGTCGTCCACGGCAACCTCGCCGGGCTCGTCGCCTTCGTCACCGAGACCTCGCTGGTCTTCCTGATGACGCTCTACCTCCAGGACGTCCTCGGCTTCTCGCCGCTCGCCGCCGGTCTGTCGTTCGGCGTCCGCGGCGCGGGCACGGTCCTCGGCGGGGTGTACGCCTCCCGGTTCATCGGCCGCTACGGAGCCCGGGCCGCCCTCGTCTTCGGGGGGCTCCTCCAGGCGGCCGCCACCCTCTCCCTGTACGGCCTGGGCGACGACCGCGGCGGGCTCTGGCTGCTGCTCGCCGGCACCTTCGCCGGCGGCGTCGGCAACATGCTCGCCATCGTCGGCTTCATGGTCACCGCCACCTCCGGACTGCCCGACTCCGAACAGGGCATGGCGACCGGACTCGCCACCATGACCCAGCAGATCGGCATCACCATGGGCACGCCGATCATGAGCGCCGTCGTGGTCGGCTCCGCCACGGTCCTCGACGGCATCGGCCTCGCGATCCTCGTCAACGCCGCCATCGTCCTCGCCGGAGCGCTGGGGGCCGCCCTCTTCCTGCGCCGCTCCTGACCGCCCCTCACCCCCCGCGTACGCCCCCTGCCCCGGAAGGACCCGTCATGAAGAAGCTCCTCGCCCCGCTGCTCGCCGCCGCCCTCGGCCTCACCCTGCTCTCCGGCACCCAGACGGCCGGTGCCCGCCCCGCACCCGACCCGCGGTGGCACGCCGCCTGGGGCGCCGCCCCGCAGCTCCCCGCGACCGGCTTCACCGCCAACTGGTCCCAGGAGGGCTTCTCGCGCCAGACCCTCCGCCAGGTCGTCCGCGTCACCGAGGACGGCGACCGGGTCCGGATCAGGCTCAGCAACGCCTACGGGACCTCACCCCTGGCCGTCACCGGCGCCACGGTCGCCCGCACCACGACCGGCGCCGCCGTCGAACCCGGCTCGGTACGCCACCTCACCTTCGGCGGGAAACGGTCCGTCTCGGTCCCGGCCCACGGCGAGCTGCGCAGCGACCCGGCCCGACTCGACCTCGGAAGACTGGAGTCGGTGACCGTCACCCTCTACCTCGCCGGCACCACCGGTCCCGCCACCTTCCACTCCCAGGCATGGGCCGACAGCTACCGCGCCGAGGGCGACCACCGCGCCGACACCACGGGCCACGCCTTCACCGCCCGCAGCCGGTCCTGGTACTACCTCAACGGCGTCGAGGTCAGCGGCGGGACCCCGCCGCGCAAGGGCGGCGTGGTCCTCTTCGGCGACTCCATCACCGACGGCTTCGGCTCCACCCCGAACGCCGACCGCCGCTACTCCGACGCACTCGCCGAACGGATCGACCGCCCCGTCGTCAACGCCGGCATCGGCGGCAACCTGGTCCTCAACGACTCGGCCTGGTACGGCGAACGCTCCACCGCCCGGTTCCGCCGCGACGCCCTCGACCAGCCCGGCGTCACCACCGTCGCCCTGCTCCAGGGAGTCAACGACATCGGCTTCGCCGAGGCCGCACTGAAGCCGGACCCGCAGCCCACCTACAAGCCCTCGCCCGTCGTCACCTCGGCGGAACTCATCTCCGCCTACCGCCGGCTGATCGACGCGGCGCACGCCCGCGGAGTGCGGGTCGTCGGCTCGACGCTGCTGCCCTTCAAGGGCACCAGCCACTGGGGCCCGACCGCCGAACGGACCAGCGCGGAGGTCAACCACTGGATCAGGACCTCGGGCGAGTTCGACGCGGTCGTCGACTTCCAGCGGCTCCTCGCCGACCCGAAGGACCCGAAGGCGCTGAACCCGGCGTACGCGGACGCGGACCGGCTGCACCCCAACGACGCCGGCTACCGCGTGATGGCCGCGGCGGTCGCGCCCCTCGTCTGACCCCGGAACACGCGAGGGCTCTGCCCCCGGAACACGCGAGGGCTCTGCCCCCGGAACACGCGAAGGCCGGACCTCCCGCACAAGAGGTCCGGCCTTTCGGGGTGCGTGGACCGGCGTCGACCGGCCGGTGGGACCGGCTAGACCGGCCAGTAGGAGCGCGCCCAGGAGCGCGGCCCCGGGCGGGGCCGTACCGCGCGCGCGATCCGTGACGGGTCCGACCAGCTCTCGGGAACCGCCGGGCCGTCGGCCGCGGACGCCGCCGCCGTCGCCGCGGCCCGGGCCTGGACCACCGCCAGTGCGGCGGCCAGCTCCTCCGGGGTCGGGTTTCCTCGTACGACCTTGATCACAGCGGCTCCTTACAGGGGGATGTTGCCGTGCTTCTTCGGAGGCAGGGATTCCCGCTTCGTCCGCAGCTGACGCAGGGCCTTCACGATCTGCGGGCGCGTGTCGGACGGCAGGACCACCCCGTCGATGTATCCGCGCTCGGCGGCGATGTACGGGTTGAGCAGCGTGTCCTCGTACTCCTGGATCAGCCGTGCGCGCACCGCCTCCAGGTCCTCGCCGTTCGCCTCCGCCTCCGCGAGCGTCCGACGGTGCAGGATGTTCACCGCGCCCTGCGCGCCCATGACCGCGATCTGCGCCGTCGGCCAGGCGAGGTTGAGGTCCGCGCCCAGGTGCTTGGAGCCCATGACGTCGTACGCGCCGCCGAACGCCTTGCGCGTGATGACCGTGATCAGCGGGACCGTCGCCTCGGCGTACGCGTAGATCAGCTTGGCGCCCCGGCGGATGATGCCGCCGTACTCCTGGTCGACACCCGGCAGGAAGCCCGGCACGTCGACGAAGGTGATGACCGGGACGTTGAAGGCGTCGCAGGTGCGGACGAAGCGCGCCGCCTTCTCGGAGGCGTTGATGTCCAGACAGCCGGCGAACTGCATCGGCTGGTTGGCGACGATGCCGACGGGGAAGCCCTCGACCCGGCCGAAGCCGGTCAGGATGTTCGGCGCGAACAGCGCCTGGGTCTCCAGGAACTCGCCGTCGTCCACGATGTGCTCGATGACGGTGTGCATGTCGTACGGCTGGTTCGCGGAGTCCGGGATCAGGACGTCCAGCTCGCGGTCCTCGTCGTTCACCTCCGTCTCGGCGACCTCGGGGAAGGCCGGCGGCTCCGAGAGGTTGTTCGAAGGGAGGTACGACAGCAGGGACTTGACGTACTCGATCGCGTCCTTCTCGTCGCCCGCCATGTGGTGCGCCACGCCGGAGGTCGTGTTGTGCGTCCGGGCGCCGCCCAGCTCCTCGAAGCCGACGTCCTCGCCGGTGACCGTCTTGATGACGTCCGGACCGGTGATGAACATGTGCGAGGTCTGGTCCACCATCACCGTGAAGTCGGTGATCGCGGGGGAGTAGACCGCGCCGCCCGCGCAGGGGCCGACGACCAGGGAGATCTGCGGGATCACACCCGAGGCGTGGGTGTTGCGGCGGAAGATCTCGCCGTACATGCCGAGGGCCATGACGCCCTCCTGGATGCGGGCGCCACCGGAGTCGTTGATGCCGACGACCGGGCAGCCCGTCTTCAGGGCGAAGTCCATCACCTTCATGATCTTCTGGCCGAAGACCTCGCCGAGGGCTCCGCCGAACACCGTGAAGTCCTGCGAGAACACGGCGACCGGGCGCCCGTCGACGGTGCCGTAGCCGGTGACCACGCCGTCGCCGTAGGGCCGGGTCTTCTCCAGCCCGAAGTTGGTCGACCGGTGTCGGGCCAGCTCGTCGAGCTCCACGAAGGAGCCCTCGTCGAGCAGCAGCTCGATGCGCTCCCGCGCGGTCAGCTTGCCCTTCGCGTGCTGCTTCTCCACGGCACGCTCGGAACCGGCGTGGGTCGCCTCGTCAATACGGCGCTGCAGATCCGCGATCTTGCCCGCGGTCGTGTGAATGTCGATCTCTTGCGGCTCTACCGACTCGGACATCGGGATGCTGCTCCCTGCCTGGTCACGGGGGTTCGTTGGCTACGAATGGGCTAATGCTCGGCTACTGATCCGTAGGGTATCGACGCCGATACCGTTCGGCACTGCGGTCTTTGCCACACCTAGTCTGGCTTGCATGACGTCCTCTCATGGCTCAGGAGGGCCGTGGTCCGACCTGGACCGGCCCCCGCTCAACGCCGCCTCGCTGCGCCGTGCTCTCGTGCTCCCCGACGGCCTCTGGACCTCGCTCGACGTGGTCACCACCACCGGCTCCACCAACTCCGACCTGGCCGCCCGCGCCGACGAGCTGCCCGAAGGGGCCGTGCTGGTCGCCGAGGAGCAGACCGAGGGCCGCGGCCGCCTCGACCGCAGCTGGATCGCTCCCGCCCGGTCCGGACTCTTCCTCTCCGTCCTGCTCAAGCCCGCCGTGCCGGTGCACCGGTGGGGCTGGCTGCCCCTGCTGACCGGGGTCGCGGCGGCGACCGGGCTCGCGAAGTCCGCCGGAGTGGACCTTTCCCTCAAGTGGCCCAACGACCTGCTGGTTTCGGTCGGGGACGAGGAGCGGAAGACCGGCGGCATCCTCGCCGAGCGGGCGGGCGAGGACGCCATCGTCGTCGGGCTCGGCATCAACGTCACCCTGCGTGAGGACGAGCTGCCCGTCCCGGCGGCCGGCTCGCTGCTCCTCGCGGACGCGATCTCGACCGACCGGGACACCCTGCTGCGCTCCGTCCTGCGTTCCCTGGAGCACTGGTACGGGGAGTGGGTGCGGGCCGACGGCAACCCCGCCGCCTCCGGCCTCCAGGAGGCGTACACGGCCGGCTGCGCGACCCTCGGCCGCCGCGTCCGGGCCGACCTGCCCGGCGAGCGGATGCTGGAGGGCGACGCGGTGGCGCTGGACGGCGACGGCCGCCTGGTGGTGGCGACGGAGGGCGGCGGCACGGAGGCCGTCTCCGCGGGCGACATCGTCCACCTCCGCGCGGAGGGCTGAGCACCCGGCGTCGTGGGCGCCCGTTCGGGGTGGTGGAACGGGCGTCCCGAACACGGTGAGGTGGACGTTACGGCGTGAGCTGGCACACACCTGTCGTATCGTGGAGCGCGATCCAGGCGACAGATCGGCAGGGCAGTGGGCAGGGAACGGGCAGGAGGCGGCCGGTGACCGTCGACGACGCGCACAACGGCGGCGAGGCCGAGCCACCGGCGTACCCCACCCCCCACCATGTGGTCGACCACACGGCGGAGCCGACGGACGACCCGCTCGCCATCCGCCTCGAACAGCTCATCCTCGGCGCCGACCGCCGCTACACCCCCTTCCAGGCCGCCCGCACCGCCGGCGTCTCCATGGAGCTGGCGTCCCGCTTCTGGCGGGCCATGGGCTTCGCGGACATCGGCCAGGCCAAGGCGCTCACCGAGGCCGACGTCCTCGCCCTGCGCCGACTCGCCGGTCTCGTCGAGGCGGGTCTGCTCAGCGAGCCGATGGCGGTGCAGGTCGCCCGGTCCACCGGGCAGACGACCGCCCGACTGGCCGAATGGCAGATCGACTCCTTCCTGGAGGGCCTCACCGAGCCGCCCGAGCCCGGCATGACCCGTACCGAGGTCACGTATCCCCTGGTCGAGCTGCTCCTGCCCGAGCTGGAGGAGTTCCTGATCTACGTCTGGCGCCGCCAGCTCGCCGCGGCCACGGGCCGTGTCGTGCAGGCCGCCGACGACGAGGAGATGGTCGACCGGCGGCTCGCGGTCGGCTTCGCTGACCTGGTCGGCTTCACCCGGCTGACCCGCCGCCTGGAGGAGGAGGAGCTCGGCGAGCTGGTCGAGGCATTCGAGACGACCTGCGCCGACCTGGTCGCCGCACACGGCGGGCGGCTGATCAAGACGCTCGGCGACGAGGTGCTGTACGCGGCCGACGACGCCGGGACGGCCGCCGAGATCGCCCTGCGGCTGATCGAGACGCTCAGTCACGACGAGACCATGCCCTCGCTCCGGGTCGGCATCGCCTTCGGCACGGTGACGACCCGCATGGGCGACGTCTTCGGTACGACGGTGAACCTCGCGAGCCGGCTCACCTCAATAGCTCCCAAGGACACCGTGCTGGTCGACGGCGCGCTCGCGGAGGAGCTCACCCGGACCGGCGACGCGCCGGTCTCGGAGACGCAGGCGGCCGAGGAGGCGGCCCGCGCCGAGAAGGAGGGCGAGGAGCCCCCGACGTACCGCTTCGCGCTCCAGCCGATGTGGCAGCGCCCCGTCCGCGGCCTCGGCGTCGTCGAGCCCTGGCAGCTGGGCCGCCGCCCGACCTAGGGGGTGCCGTGCGGACCAGGCCGGGGTCACGGGGCCTGGCACGCGCTCCCCCGTAGCCCTCCGGGCACGGGAGGTGCCCCCACGCCGCGTTGTCGTCAGTCGCCAACGCTCCGCGTCGGCTCCCTCCTCCGCCTTGCGATCGCACGCACCAGACCCCGCTCCCTGATCCGGCCTGCTCCGCACGGCACCCCCTAAGATCCCGGTGAACAGTCGTTAACCGGGAGGGTGTGTCGGTCATGTCCGAGCAGTCCGAGCAGCGCTTTGGTGAGTTCGTCGCGGTCCGCAGGGAGGGGTTCGTCGCCGAGCTCGTCCTCGACCGGCCCAAGGCGATGAACGCCGTCTCCTCCGAGATGGCCCGCTCCATCGGCGCGGCGTGCGCGGCCCTCGCCGACGACGCCTCGGTCCGGGTCACGGTGCTGACCTCCTCCAACGACCGGGCCTTCTGTGTCGGCGCCGACCTCAAGGAGCGCAACTCCTTCACCGACGCCGAACTCGTCCGCCAGCGCCCGACCGCCCGCGCCGCCTACACCGGCGTCCTCGAACTGCCGATGCCGACCATCGCCGCGGTGCACGGCTTCGCGCTCGGCGGCGGCTTCGAGCTGGCGCTCGCCTGCGACGTGATCGTGGCCGACGCGACGGCCGTGGTCGGACTTCCCGAGGTGTCCGTGGGCGTGATCCCCGGCGGTGGCGGTACGCAGCTCCTCCCGCGCCGGGTGGGCGCGGCCCGCGCGGCCGAGCTGGTCTTCACCGCGCGCCGGGTCGAGGCCGCCGAGGCCCGTGAGCTGGGACTCGTCGACCTGCTGGAGGAGGACGCCCGCACGGCCGCCCTGGAGCTGGCCGGACGGATCGCGGCGAACTCCCCGGTCGGACTGCGCGCCGCGAAGCGCGCCATGCGGCTCGGTCAGGGGCTCGACCTGCGGGCCGGCCTGGAGGTCGAGGACGCGGCCTGGCGCTCCGTGGCCTTCTCGGGCGACCGCGCGGAGGGCGTGGCGGCCTTCAACGAGAAGCGGAAGCCCGCGTGGCCGGGTGAGTGACCCTGCCTCTTCGGCGGCCGCGTGAGTAACCGCTGAACGGCTGAGAAATGTCGAAAATCTTCGCAATGTGACTTTCCGTGACGCCTCGCCAGTGAAAACGGATGAAACGTCCCTAAGCTGGAGCAATGGGAGAGGACGTGCGGCTACGGGCCGTGGTGGCGCTGGCGCAGGCGATGGCGGCGGCGCACACCCCGCGCGAGTTCTGGCGGGCGGCGGCGCTCGGCGCCCGTGACGCGCTGGGCGGGCACTTCGCCGCACTGTCCGTCTGGGAGCGCGACCGCGGCCGGCTGAAAGTGCTGGTGAACGCGGGGGAGCGGGCCGTCGGGGAGGAGGAGTTCCCCGACGCCGAGACCTATCCCGTCCACCAGTTCCCGGAGATCACGGAGTTCCTGCACGCGCAGTGGGCGGGCGGCGGCGAGCCGGACGCCTGGGTGGAGACCGCCGGCGACCGCGTCCCGACCGGCCGCGTCACCGGGCTGCGCAAGCGCGGACGCGGCTGCTGCGTGGTCGCGCCGATCGTGCTGCACGGCCGGGCCTGGGGCGAGCTGTACGTGGCGCGCCCCGCCGGGGCGCCGGTCTTCGACCGGCACGACGCCGACTTCGCGGCGGTGCTCGCCGCCGTGGTGGCGGCGGGCATCGCCCAGGCGGAGCGGCTGGAGGAGGTGCGGAAGCTGGCCTTCACCGACCCGCTGACCGGCCTCGCGAACCGCCGCGCCGTGGACACCCGGCTCGACGAGGCGATCGAGCGCTACCGGACGGACGGCTCCGTCGTGAGCCTCGTGGTCTGCGACCTGAACGGCCTGAAGCGCGTGAACGACACCCACGGTCACGCCGTGGGCGACCGGCTGCTCGAACGGTTCGGATCGGTGTTGTCCCGGTGCGGCGCGATGCTCCCCGGCGCCCTGTCGGCGCGTCTCGGCGGCGACGAGTTCTGCCTGGTCTCGGTGGGTCCGACGGCCGACGAGGTGGTGGCGGTCGCGGACGAGCTGTGCGTACGGGCCGGGGAGCTGGAGCTCGGTGAGGGGGTCGCCTGCGGGGTGGCGTCGACGGGCGACCCGATCGGCCCGCTCAAGTCCGCCCGCCGCCTCTTCCGCCTGGCCGACGCGGCCCAGTACCAGGCGAAGGCGGCCCGCTCCGTGAAACCGGTCGTGGCGGGCCGGGACGGCACGGTCATCCCCCTCGCGGACGCCCCGCCGGGAGCCAGGGACCGCCGCCGCTTCCGCGACGCCCCGCCGGCCGCGCCGGAGGGACGGGGGCCGGAGGGTCCGCCGGGGCAGTGAGCGGCCGGGCCGGAGGGGTGTGCCGAGGCCATCCCGTACGCATCACCTTCGTCGTCCGCCACCCGTGGTCCCGACGGTGCCGCTCCCCGCGACGGGGTCAGAGGGTCGGGCGCCGCGGGGGGCTGGCCACCCCTGTCTCCCGACCGCTCAGTGCGGCGTCCAGCGTCTCCTGGGCCACGCGCATCGCGTCGGCGTACTTCGGCTCGGACATGCGCTCCCAGGCCCGGTCCGGTGCGACGTCCTCCACCCGGCTCACCACCCACCAGATGTTGCCGAACGGATCCCGCACCCGGCCCCCGCGATCCCCCCACGCGCTGTCGGCGCACTCGGTGACGACCTGTGCCCCGTGCTTGACCGCGGCCGCCATGGCGGCGTCCGCGTCGGGGACGTAGACGCGCAGCAGCGAGGGCATCGCCGGCCAGTCGGGCCGTCGGTCGAACGCCAGGACGACCGTGTCGCCGACACGGATCTCGCCGTGCCCGATGGTGCCGTCCTCGACCGGCACCCGCGCGACTTCCTCGCCGTCGAACGCGGCGGTGATGAAGTCGAGCAGTGCGCCGGTGTCGTCGGTGACCACCCACGGTGCGACGTTGGTGTAGCCCTCGGGTGCGGTGTGACTCATCGGTCTCGTCCCCTCGTGCGGTTCTTCCTGACGTGACGACCCTAGGACGCAACTAGGACGACTAACGGCCTAGATGACAGGCGAATCCAGCACCCCTTCGGCCGTAGCCCCGTTCGCTCTCGAATCGCCGGTACAGGCGGCGCAGTGGGTTTCGTCTGCGAGCGGGCGGAAGAGCATCGGCTGGACGTGGTCGCCCGCGCACTCCCGGGTCCCGGCGAGGCGTGCGGAGACGCGGGGGCCGGTGGAGGCGGGCTGGGCGAGCCGGCGTGGTGGGACGTCGCGGAGCAGATGGCGCAGGAGGCCGCCCGGGCGGTGGACGGGCGTGTTCGCGCCGGGGAGGCCGCGCAGGACGTGTTCGTGGATGTCGGCGGGGGTGTGTCCGGCGGCGAGCCAGCGGGCGGTGAGGCAGGTCAACTCCTCCCGCATTCCCGGGGGGATGTGGCGCAGGGCGGGCGAGAGGAGGGGGAGGGCGGTGACGAGGGCGCGGGCTTCCTCGGGGACGTCGTCCGGGGCCGGTCGGCTCGTCACGGGCTCGGGCGGAGGGTTGGAGGTGTCTTCCACCGGGTGTTTCTTTGGATGACCGCCGGTCGACGGGGCGGTCGGTTCACCGACGGCCGGAATCCGGGGACTCGGTGCCACCTGCGGCGGCACCCTTTCGCCGCAGGTCGGTACGGGTGCGGAGCCGAGGAGCTTGGCGGCCTCGGCGGCACTCAACGGGACGCTGGAGACGAGCTGTTGGGTGATCCAGAGGCCCCCGGGTGCCTGGACGCGCCGTTCGTGGACGAAACCCTCGTCCTTGAGCTGGCGTTTGGCGCGGGTGAAGGCGGTTGACCCGATCCGGGCACGTTCGGCGGTGCGGGAGAGGGATTCCCTGGCGCCCTGGGGGAGGGAGAGTTGCCAGGTGAGGAGGCGAACGGCGTCGGAGCCGAGGCGGGGATGCCGGATCAGCTCGTGGGAGAGCTGGGTGAAGGCGCGCGGGGGCGCGCTAAGGTGCCGGTACATCACGGTGGGAGTTGTTGCCTTCCACTGGTGGTTCAGGCCCTCGCTGACGGTTGCCGCCGTCGCGGGGGCCGATTTGTTGTGGCGACCGTACCGCACGGAAAGTAGTGATGCCGGTGCGTTGAGTGAATATGCCCCGAACGTGTGCGTCGCGGGTGGCAGCCAACTCGCCCCGATCGTCGTCCGGTTGAACGCGAGGAGGCGAGCCCCCGGGAACTCGCCTCCGGCGGCTACCTCGCCGAAAGTGACGCGGGCGACGTGCTGATGATCCGCAGGGCCCCGCGCGGGGTCATGCTCGCCCGCTCTTCCGGGCTCGCCGTCCAGCAGTGTTCGACCGGGGCCTGCCACACGTGCCCGCTTGGTCGGGCCAGCGTCAGTGCGGTGCCGTTCACGTCGCGCACTTCGCCCGTCAGGGCTCGGGTCGCGTCCGTCACGACGTCGCCCCTCCGGTACGTCATCGTTCCCGCCGGGCCGCGCGCAGGACGGCGGTCAGCTTCTTGGCGCCGCTCAGAGTGACGGTGCCGAGGCCGTACAGGTGGATGTCCGCGCCTGCGCCGCGCCTGACGTCGCGGTACAAGCCGGTGGAGGGGAGGCCGGCCGCTTCCATGGCGGCCTTGAGGTCGTGGAACACCTGGGCGGCCTCGGGCTCGGAGACGGGGCGGATCGGAGGGGCGTTCGTGGGCGTGCTCATGGAGGGCTCTCTTTCTGGTGGATCTCCTCCGGGACGACTCCACGATCGCGCCGACAGCCCTACGCTCACCAGGGGTGGGGTTTCCGAACAGGATCGGGAAACGAGGCATATGCCGGCCGAGAGCGAGATCGACCCGAGCGAGAGCCTGGAGAGCTTCATCGCCGACATGGTCCGAGACGCGCGGAAACGTCACGGGTGGCGGCAGGCCGATCTGGCCGCGAAGGTCTTCAGCAGCACCACGCGGGTCTCGGAGATCGAGAACGGGGAGCCGCCGGATCTCGCCCTCGGACGCCAGCTCGACCAGGTGCTGGAGCTGGGCGGTTCGCTGGTGAACTTGCTGGTCATCCGCAACCAGGCCGCCTTCCGTGACTATGCGCAGGGGTTCCTTCGGGACCAGGCCCGAGCGCTGGCCGTCTACGAGTTCTCCCTCGTGGTGCCCGGCCTGCTCCAGACTCCTGGGTACGCGAGAGCGATCATGCGGTTGGAGGACCCTGACGGTGTGACCGACATCGAGGCGTCCGTTCGACGGCGCAGTGAGCGACAGGCTGTCTTCACCGGTCCGCAACCGCCTTGGCTGTGGGTGGTTCTCGACGAGTCCGCCTTGACCAAGGTCATGGGGTCGAGGCAGGTCATGCGCGAGCAGATCGAGTGGTTGCTCGAAGCGACCGAGCTACCGTTCATCAACGTGCAGATCCTGCGGACCGACCGCGCCGCCATCCGCGGTTCGGTGAGCCTCTTGACTCTCCCGTCGGGCGAACGCACTGCCTACACCGAGGGTTTCGGCACCGGCCGCTACGTGGTCGAAGCGACAGAGGTCACCCTCTTCCAGAAGATCTATGATCGGCTCCACGCCGATGCCCTCGGGGTCGACGAATCACGAGAGTTCATGCGTGACGTACTGGGGAAATGCGATGACTGAGCCGATATGGCGCAAGAGCACGTACAGCGGCAACAACGACAACTGCGTCGAGGTCGCCGACAACGCTCCCCGCATCGTCCGCGTCCGGGACAGCAAGGACCACGCCCAGGGCGAGCTGGCCGTCGCCCCCGCCGCCTGGGCCTCGTTCACCGCGTTCGTGCGCGCCCGCACCGTCTGACCCTTCCCGCTCTCCGGTCCGTACGCGGCTCTCGGCCCGCCGCCGTGAGGGCGCCCGGGTCCCCGAACACCTCAACGTGAGGGGGCGGTTGCGTGGCGTGCGGGCGATTCCTCACGGCTTGTGACGGGAGGAATTCACGAGGTAGTAATTGGGTGAAACCTTTACTGAATTGCCGTCAATAGGCCCCCCTCGTCTATCTCGATTCGATAACGAGATCCCTCGAAAAGGTCTGGGCCATTGGGGTCTCTCGCTTCAACTCGGCCCATCTGCAACAAAATTGACTGTTCATCAAATACCGCGGTAAAGGTAACAGTCAGATATCTCAACCGCCATTCCCGTTTGCCCGAATTCTCCACCGCACCCGTCTGGCAGGCTTCGCGCACCCACTCCTCCGACCAAGGATTTGAGGTGCGCATGACTAGACATCGCAGAAGACGTGAACATCGGCGCAAGCCGAGGGGGTTGATACTCATCACCGCCGCCATCGCATCGGCGGCGGTGATCGCCGGAGGCATCGCCTACTCCGGAATGGGGGACGACGCCCAGGCCGGGACATCCGCCCGGGCGGAGGCGCCCGCACAGGCCGGGTCCACCACGGGCACCCTCGCGCCGGCCGCCGTCCCGGCCAAGGACGAGGAGCCGAAGCCCATCGTCGACGTGCCCGCCAACGACGCTTCGCGCGGCATGGTCTACGACGGCCTCAAGGCGGCCGACAAGGGTGACCGCTGCACAGGCGTCTACCGCACCGATGCGGGGCTGTGCACCCATGGGCCCGACGCCCCGCCCAAGGGCGTGGACATCAAGGCGGACGTGGCCCCCGCGGTCACGGCCAAGGCCCCCGCGGCCGACCCGGCCAAGCCCGCTTCGGGCGCCACGCAGGGCGGCGGGCGTCCCCAGGACGCGCCCGCCGCCGACGCCGGCAGCGCCAAGGCCGGGGCCGCCGCGGCCCCGAAGCCGGCGGCCTCGTCCGGTGGTCAGGCCGTCGCCGCGGGCCCCGCGGGCCAGACCGTCCAGTGCGACGGGGACGGAAGCACCGGCAACCGCGTGCAGGTCGTGTACGTGCACGGCCCCGACCGCGACCGGTACGCCGAGTACGTCGCCTCGTTCCGCAAGTGGGCCGCCGACGCCGACCTCATCTACTCGGCCAGCGCCAAGGAGACCGGCGGCGTACGCCACATCCGCTACGTGACCGCGGCGGACTGCACGCCGACCGTGCTCAACATCGAACTTCCGGCGTCCGCGCTCGCCGAGTTCAGCGCGACCAACAGGGCGCTCGCCGGCAAGGGCCTCGACCGGCGCGACCGCAAGTACATGATCTTCGCGGACTCCAAGGTCTACTGCGGCATCGGCACGTTCGCCGGTGACGAGCGACCGGGCCAGAACAACCAGAGCAACTTCGGCCCCTCCTACGGGCGCACCGACGCCGGTTGCTGGGGCGGTCACACCGCGGCGCACGAACTGGGCCACAACCTCGGCGCGGTCAACAACAGCGCCCCCAACACCAGTCGTGGCGCGCACTGCACGGACGAGTACGACGTCATGTGCTACTCGGACACCCCGTACTACCCCACGATGCGGTACGTGTGCTCCAACCAGGCGGCCGAGAACATCCTGGACTGCAACCACGACGACTACTTCCACACCAACCCCAAGGCCGGCAGCTACCTGGCCACCCACTGGAACGTCGCCGACAACCAGTTCCTGATGCGTTCCGGGGGCGGCACGACCCCCGACCCGGGCCCCAGCCCGACGCCCACACCCACTCCGACGCCCACGAAGCCCACCGGCGGACCGGCGGTGACAGCAGGACAGATCCAGTCCACGGCCGCCGTCGTGAGCTGGCCCAAGGTCGACGGCGCCGCCTGGTACCAGGTCCTGCTGGACGGCAAGCACCTGACCTGGGTCCAGTCGCAGTCGCTGCGCATCTACAACCTCCGGCCCGGAACCGAGTACAAGGTCGCCGTCTCGGTCCGCGACGGGTCCGGCCGTGACAGCGGGGCGGGAAGGGCGACCTCCTTCCGTACGGCCGACGCGAGCGGCGGCACGACCACCCCCGGCACCCGCTACACCCTCGGCAACTCGGGCACCGGCATGGCCGCCGAGGTGTGGGGCGGACGCTCCGCCGACGGCACGGTGCTCGTCGGCGCGCGTGCCAACGGCTACGCCCAGCAGCAGTGGCTGTTCGACGACGCCGGCGGCGGGCTCGTCCGCATCCGCTCCGCGGTCTCGGGCAAGTGCCTGCAGACGGGCGGCGCCCCCGCCGTGGGCATGTGGATCGCGCAGCAGCCCTGCGGTGGCACCGCCACGCAGAAGTGGAAGCTGTCCAGCCGCGGCGGAGCGATCACCGTGACCGACCCGAGCGGCGCCTACGCCCTGACGGTGAGCGACCGCCCGTACTACGGGAGCTGGCTGCTCGACCTCCAGCGCGCCAACGGCTCCGCGACGCAGGCGTGGACGGTCCAGAAGATCTCCTGACCGGCCGTCGGACCGGGGTCCTCGCGGCCCCGGTCATCCGCACCGGCGTCGGTGGACGGCGCCCGCGCGCGACCGTCCACCGACGCCGGTTCCCCCGCGGTGCGTCCCCACCGCACCACGTCCCCACCGCATCTCACGCACCAGGAGCACCGCAACGATGCGTACACGCCCTGCCTTCCGCGCCTTCACGGCCCTCGGTTTCCTGCTCACGCTCGTCGCCCAGGCCCTGGCCATGCCGTCCACCGCCCGAGCCCACGGCGACACCGTCAAGGTGGTGGTGACCGGGCAGCGGGACGGTCACGTCACGACCGAGATCACCTGGGAGAACGACGGGGACGCGGTCGAGGAGACAGTCGCCGCCACGGTGAACGCGACCAGCGTCGACCGGACCCGCTCCATGGGGCCGTGGCGGTTGGTCCGCGTCCCCGGCACGCGCGCCGGCTGGATGACCGCGGAAGTCCTCGCTCCCGGCAACTGGAAGGTCACCGTCGACGTGGGGTTCCCCGCACTCGGCCACGGGGAGGCGGAGATCGCCGTTCCGGTGGTCGACCCGGTGCCGCCCAGTGCCCCCACCCCCACCGCGTCCGCCCCGCTCCCCTCCGCACCGGCGCCGTCCTCGGCCGCGCCCTCCTCGGCCGCGACGGGCCCGGCCGATCCGTCCTCGCCTTCGCCCTCGTCCTCCCCGGGCGTGACCAGCGGTGGTGGTCGCACCGGTTGGTGGACCACGGCCGGCCTGGTCGGAATCGCGCTCGTCGGCGCCGCTGTCGGCCTGTGGCTGCGACGGGCACGCGCCGGCAGGCGCTGAGGGCGGGCTCCGCGGGGCCGTCGGGCGCCGTCCCCGAGGTGTGCACGGCCGCTGCGCGGGGACGCCGTGCCCGGCCGTCCCGCAGCCGGTCGGTTCCGGGTGCGTAACGAGGTGTCCCGGGGCTTGGTCTCCGGGTCCGTGCCGCGAGACCATTTGCTGCTTTCGGTGCGGTGCCGGGCGGGTGAGGGGTGGGGCATGAGGCGTGCTGTCGTGGTCGTGGCCGGGGTGGCGCTCGTCGTCGGGCTCGCGGCGTGCGGGGAGAGGGACGGCGGCGTCGGTGCGAAGGCTCCGGAGCCGCCGCGTGTGACGGTCACCGCGTCGGTGACGCCGTCCCCCACCACCGCGTCGGCGTCCCCGTCCGTCGTCGCCGAGCCCAGTCCCACGCCCACCGCGACCCGGCCCTCGGTCAGGCCCAGCGCCTCGCCCTCCCCCTCCCGCCCCGTACGGGCCCAGGTCACCGTCACCGCCGTCACCAAGGGCGGCCGACTCGTCGTCCGGGAGGGCGGGGCCGCCCAGGAGTTCTCCGTCACCCTGCGCAACGACACCCGGCGGGACTACGCGCGCCTCGCCGTCGGGCTCGCCATGGAGCCCAACTGGGAGGAGGGCGGGCCCGCCGACTGGGGCCTGCGGGCCGAGCGCTGGGACCCGGTCGCCGGTCGCTGGCGCGCGACCGACATCGTGGTCGCCGGCGATGTCGCCGTGCTCTACCAGACCGTGGGAGGGACGGCCCTGCCCCGTGGTGCCGAGCGCACGGTCCGGTACCGGATCAGGGCGACGGGGCCGAGGCCGGTGGGCAGCACCTGGATCGCCGCCGACGCCGTCGTGACCGGGCTGCCCGAGGACGCCCCGGCCGAGGCCAGGCTCGCCGGCCACGGCAGGCTGCCGGTCGACATCAACGCCCGGTGATCGCTCCGGGCCGCGTAAGGGCCCGTCCGGCGGATGACTAGTGACATGTTGGTCTTCAGTCCGTAGTCTGCTGAATATGGATATGCACACCGTCGTCCTTGGCACGTCCGGCACCACCCCCCAGGACGTCATCGACGTCGCCCGGCACGGCGCCCATGTCGAGCTCTCGACCGAGGCCGTACAGGCCCTCGCGGACTCCCGCGCCGTCATCGACGCGCTCGCCGCCAAGCCCGAGCCCGTGTACGGCGTCTCGACCGGGTTCGGCGCGCTCGCCACCCGGCACATCAGCCCGGAGCTCCGTGCCCAGCTGCAGCGCAACATCGTCCGCTCGCACGCCGCCGGCATGGGCCCGCGCGTCGAGCGCGAGGTGGTGCGCGCGCTGATGTTCCTGCGGCTCAAGACCGTCGCCTCCGGGCACACGGGCGTCCGCCCCGAGGTCGCGCAGACCATGGCCGACGTGCTCAACGCGGGCATCACCCCGGTCGTCCACGAGTACGGCTCCCTCGGCTGCTCCGGCGACCTCGCGCCGCTCTCGCACTGCGCCCTCGCCCTCATGGGCGAGGGTGACGCCGAGGGCCCGGACGGCGTCGTGAAGCCGGCCGGCGAGCTGCTCGCCGCCGCCGGGATCCAGCCGGTCGAGCTGCGCGAGAAGGAGGGCCTCGCCCTCCTCAACGGCACCGACGGCATGCTCGGCATGCTGATCATGGCGCTCGCGGACCTCGACACGCTCTACAAGTCCGCCGACATCGCCGCGGCGCTCTCCCTCGAAGCCCTCCTCGGCACCGAGAAGGTCCTGGAGCCCGAGCTGCACGCCATCCGCCCCCACCCGGGCCAGGGCGCCTCCGCCGCCAACATGCTCGCGGTGCTCAAGGGCTCCGGCCTCACCGGCCACTTCCAGGAGGAAGAGGCCCCGCGCGTCCAGGACGCGTACTCCGTGCGCTGCGCCCCGCAGGTCGCCGGCGCGGGCCGCGACACCATGGCCCACGCCCGTACGGTCGCCGAGCGCGAGCTCGCCTCCGCCGTCGACAACCCCGTGGTCCTCGCGGACGGCCAGGTCCGCTCCAACGGCAACTTCCACGGCGCCCCCGTCGCGTACGTCCTGGACTTCCTCGCCATCGCCGCCGCCGACCTCGGCTCCATCGCCGAGCGCCGCACCGACCGGCTCCTCGACAAGAACCGGTCCCACGGCCTGCCGCCCTTCCTCGCCGACGACGCCGGTGTGGACTCGGGCCTGATGATCGCCCAGTACACCCAGGCCGCCCTGGTCAGCGAGATGAAGCGGCTGGCCGTCCCGGCCTCCGCCGACTCCATCCCGTCCTCCGCCATGCAGGAGGACCACGTCTCCATGGGCTGGTCCGCCGCCCGCAAGCTGCGCACGGCGATCGGCAACCTCAACCGGATCATCGCCGTCGAGCTCTACGCCGCCACCCGCGGCATCGAGCTCCGCCGCGGTCTGACCCCCGCGCCCGCCTCGCAGGCCGCCATCGAGGCCCTGCGCGCCGCCGGGGTCGAGGGCCCGGGCCCGGACCGCTTCCTCGCCCCCGACCTGGAGGCGGCCGACGCCTTCGTGCGCGCGGGCGGGCTCGTCGCGGCCGTGGAGCCGGTCACCGGCCCGCTGGCGTAGGGACGCGCGAGCGCGAGAAGCGGAAGGGCCGCCTCCCCATGTGCGGGGGAGGCGGCCCTTCCGTCGTACGCGCCCATTCCGTCGTACGCGGCCATTCCGTCCTACGGGTCCAGGGCGGCCCTTCCGGTGCGCGGGCTCAGTGCGCCCGGCCGCCGCGTCTCATCGCCAGGGTCACGAACCCCGCTCCCACGGCCAGGAAGCCCGTCCCGCCGATCAGATACGGCGTCGTGTCCGGACCGCCGGTCTCCGCGAGGCGCTGCTCACCCGCCTCGCGCTCCTGCTGGGTCGAGGTGACCCGCTCCTCGTCGGTCGCGTTCGCGGACGGAACGAACCACAGCGCGAACAGCAGCGTCCCCGCCGCGGTGGCGGTCAGCAGCGGGCGTCGAGCGACGGACACAGAGATTCGATCCCCCTTGCGGAAGCCGCGAATTGGTAGGTGCGCCGATGCTAATGAACACAGCGGGTCGCAGGAAAGTCGAGACCCCGCCGAGCCCTACGCTCCCTGGTATGAGCACTTCCGAGACATCACGTTATGTGCGGCTGCGCGTGGAAGTCGTCCTGGAGATCGACGGCCCCGAGGAGCTGACCGAGGCGGCCGTCGGCCGCATCGACACCGACGAGTTCATGCCCGAGGACGAGCGCACACACGCCCGCTCCGCCGTACGGGAGGACAGCGCCGAGGCGCTGGCCTACCTCGTCGAGCCCTTCGACCTGGTCAGCCAGGTCCCCGGGATCGAGCTGGTCCAGGCGTCGTGGAGCAGCGAGGAGGTCGATTACGACCCCGATGCCCAGGAGTGGGACCTCGACGAGGAAGATGAGGTGGACGAGGAGGACACGGAACGGGTCTAGCGGGGGGTGGCACCCCTGGAAGCCCCGGCGCGGCCGCCCCGTGCCGGGGCTTCGTGTTTGCGCGGAACCCGTACGGGAACCGGACGCTCCACGGCCGCGTGTCGATCAGTGGTGTTCCCCACAAACCCTCCGGTTACGGAACCGCGCGGGGTCTCATGGATGTTTTGACGAGTGTTGGCAGGGATTCGGCGACGATGGAGATGCGTGTGATGACGGACAGCAAGCGCCGCAAGGGCCTGGCGGCGGCTGCCGCGGTGCTCGGCGGCGTGTTGGTGCTCTCGGCGTGCAGCGACAGCGACAAGGGCGGCGCCGCCGACAGCTCCGCGTCGGCCCAGTCACAGGCCCAGGTCGACGAGGCCGCGGCGCAGAAGACGTCGAAGGCCCAGATATCCATCTCGCCGAAGAACGGCACCGACAACGCCTCGATCAACAACGACGCCAAGGTCTCCGTCACCAACGGCACGCTGACCGACGTGACGATGACCACGGCGGAGGGCACGGCCGTCGAGGGCGAGATGTCCGCCGACAAGCTCAGCTGGAAGCCCACCGGCCAGCTCAAGCGCGCCACCGTCTACAAGATCGCCGCGACGGCGAAGGACGCGGACGGCCTGGAGGCGCACGAGAACACCTCCTTCACCACCGTCTCCCAGGCCAACAGCTTCATCGGCAGCTTCACGCCCGAGGACGGTTCCACCGTCGGCGTCGGCATGCCGGTCTCGATCAACTTCAACAAGGCGATCACCGACAAGAAGGCCGTCCAGGGCGGCATCACGGTGACGTCCAGCAGCGGCCAGGAGGTCGTCGGGCACTGGTTCAACGCCCAGCGTCTGGACTTCCGCCCCGACGACTACTGGACCGAGGGCTCGACCGTCACGCTGAAGCTGAACCTCGACGGTGTCGAGGGCGCCGAGGGCGTCTACGGCGTCCAGCAGAAGACCGTCACCTTCAAGATCGGCCGCAACCAGGTCTCCACCGTCGACGTCGCCACCAAGACCATGACGGTCAAGCAGGACGGCAAGACGATCAAGACCATCCCGATCTCGGCGGGCTCGCCCGAGAACCCGACCTACAACGGTCAGATGGTGATCTCCGAGAAGTTCAAGGAGACCCGGATGAACGGCGCCACCGTCGGCTTCACCGACGACGACGGCAAGGGCGAGTACGACATCAAGGACGTCCCGCACGCCATGCGCCTGTCCACCTCGGGCACCTTCATCCACGGCAACTACTGGGGCCCGGACTCGATCTTCGGCTCCGCCAACACCAGCCACGGCTGCGTGGGCCTGAACGACGTCAAGGGCGCCGGCGACCCGAACCAGATGGCCGCCTGGCTCTACGACCACTCCATCGTGGGCGACGTCGTCGTCGTCAAGAACTCCAAGGACAAGACGATCTCGCCCAGCAACGGCCTCAACGGCTGGAACATGAGCTGGGCCGACTGGAAGGCCGGCTCGGCGGTCTGACCCGTCCCGTACGCGGAGAAGCGGGGGGGGGGGGGGCGCCCCCCCCGCGGGGCCGGGGCCCGGCCGGGGGCG
>NZ_JBEZNW010000027.1:0-108820 GCF_040653355.1 Streptomyces sp. NPDC047971
GCCCGGGGGGCGCGCCAGGTTTCTATATCGGGGTATGGCCGGACCCGGGTCCCGGGTCCGGCCTTCGCCGTGTCACCGCTCGGAGCGCTCGTCGCCGCCGAAGTCCGGCGGTTCGACCGTCGGACCGGTCGGCTCCGTCGTCCCCGTCGGCGGGGGCGGCACCGTGACCGTGTCGGTGGGCAGCGGCGGCGTGGTCGCCGTCGAGGTCGGCGGCGGTGTGGGGTCCGGGGAGCCGGTGGTGGGCGGCGGCGTCGACGTCGGGGCCTCGGTGGACTGGGTCGGCGTCGGGTTCGGCTCCTGGACCGCGGAGTCGTCGGTCTCCAGGTCGAAGCGGGCGTCCGAGCCGCCGCCGAGGGCGGCGGTGGTGTAGTCGCCCCAGATCTGGGCCGGGGTCCTGCCGCCGTTGGCGCGGCCCTTGTTCATCGTGTCGGTGAGGGTGACCTGGTTGCCCTTGGGGTCCTCGCCGAAGAGGCCGACCGCGGTGACCAGTTCGGGGGTGTAGCCGACGAACCAGGCGGAGCGGTTGTTCTCGGAGGTGCCCGTCTTGCCCGCCGCGGCGTAGTCGCCGGCCGCGCGGGTGCCGGAGCCGCTGGTGACGACGCCGGTCATGGCCTTCGTGACGGTGTCGGCGGTCTCGCGGCTGACGACCTGGTCGCCGATCGCCTTCACCGGCTCCATCGTGCGGTCCTTGTGCTTCGCGGACTTCACGATGGTCGGGGTGACCTTCACCCCGTGGTTGTCGAGCGTCGCGTAGGCGCCGGCCATGTCCCAGGTGGAGGCGCCCATGGTGCCGAGCGACATCGCGGGGCTCTCGCCGAAGTCCGGCCCGTCCTTCAGGCCGAGGTCGATGGCGGTCCTCTTCACGTGCCCCGGGCCGACGTCGACGATCATCTGGGCGTACACCGAGTTGATCGAGCTGTTGGTGGCCTTCTGGACCGTGACGGGGCCGTAGTTCCTGTCGTCCTCGTTCTCCGGGGCGAAGGGGATGTCGCTGCCCACGACCGGCGTCTGGCTGTCGCCGTTGTAGACGGTGCCGAGGCCGATCCGCCGGTCGTCCTGGGTGGTGGCGTCGTTCTCGAGCGCGGAGGCGAGCACGAGCGGCTTGAAGGTGGAGGCGGGCTGGTAGTCGCGGCGGGTGGCGTTCGACGTCCAGTGCTCGGTGGCGCCGATACCGCCGTACAGGGCGACGACATTGCCGGTCTTCGGGTCGACGGAGGTGGCACCGGCCTGGACGGTGGCGTCCTTCTTGTCGCCCTTGCGGTCGAGCTTCTCCTCCAGCTGGCGGTCGACCGCCGCGACGAGGGCCTTCTGCTTCTTCTCGTCGATGTTGAGCGTGATGGTCCAGCCGCCGGCCTTGATGTCCTCGGCCTTGATGCCCTGCCGGATCAGCTCCTGGTTCGCGGCCTCGACGAGGTAGCCGCGCTGGCCCTCCATGCCGGGGGCGGCCTTCTCCTTCTGCGGGACGGGGAACCTGAGCGTGGCGCGCTCCGTCGCGTCGAGCCAGCCCTCCTCGACCATGTTGTCGAGGGTGTAGTTCCAGCGGTCCTCGACGAGCTTGCGGCCGGTCGGGCTGGCGGCGGTCCAGTCGTACTGGTTGGGGGCCTGGAGCAGCGAGGCGAGGTAGGCGCCCTGGGCGACGGTGAGCTTGGAGGCGTCGACGCCGTAGTACGACTGCGCGGCGGCCTGGATGCCGTAGGCGCTGCGGCCGTAGAAGCTCGTGTTCATGTACCCGGCGAGGATGTCGGGCTTCCCCATCTGCTGGTCGACCTTGAGCGCGATGACCATTTCCTTGAGCTTGCGCGTCGCGGTCTGGTCCTGGCTGAGGTAGAAGTTCTTGACGTACTGCTGGGTGATGGTCGAGCCACCCTGCTTGCCCTTGCCGGTGATCGTGGACCAGGCGGCGCGGGTGGTGCCCTTGATGTCGACGCCGTTGTCCTTGTAGAAGGACTTGTTCTCCGCCGCGACGAAGGCGTTCTGGACCGGTACCGGGATCTTCTCCAGGCCCACGATCTCGCGGTTGATCTCGCCGGTGCGGGCGAGGATCTTGCCGTCGGCGTACTTGTAGACGTTGCTCTGCATGGTCGCCTGGGCGTTGGCGATCGGCACCGGGACCATCAGATAGACCACGTAGAAGGCGCCCATCACGAGCAGGGCGCCGACGAAGAACGTGCCCAGGATCTTCTTCCAGGTGAAGAGACGGCGTATCCGCCCGCCCTTCTTCCCCTGGCTCTTGTCCGCTCGGCCCATGTGCTTCGTCGCTCCGCTCGTCGTGGTCACGGGTCCGGTGCCCGCGTCGGATCAGCTCAGCAAGCTAACACCGCTGATGCTGACAAAGCGCACTCGATCCGGTCTTTTCCGGACGTGAGAATCAGCACCGTCCCCCGCTGGAACCGACGCGTCTGGGGCCGGGATGGTTGTGCGACTCCGGTCACATTCACCCGTTTTCGCTGGTCACATCACCCGATTTCCCCGATCGGGAAGCTATACATCGTGCGTATACACAGGGTGTAGAGTGATGCCATGTCAATCGGACACACCCTTCTCGGGCTCCTGGAGTCCGGTCCGCGCCACGGCTACGACCTGAAGCGGGCCTTCGACGAGAGATTCGGTCACGACCGCCCGCTGCACTACGGGCAGGTCTACTCGACGATGTCCCGACTGCTGAAGAACGGACTGGTCGAGGTCGACGGCATCGAGGCCGGCGGCGGCCCCGAGCGGAAGCGGTACGCCATCACCGAGGCCGGCGTCACCGATGTCGAGCAGTGGCTGCGGCGCCCGGAGAAGCCGGAGCCGTACCTCCAGTCCACGCTCTACACCAAGGTCGTCCTCGCGCTCCTCACCGGACGCGGGGCCGCCGAGCTGCTCGACGTCCAGCGCGCGGAGCATCTGCGGCTGATGCGGGAGCTGACCCGGCGGAAGAAGGACGGCGACCTCGCCGACCAGCTGATCTGCGACCACGCCCTGTTCCACCTCGAAGCCGATCTGCGGTGGCTGGAGCTGACCGCCGCCCGGATCGACCGGCTCGCCGAGGAGATCCGCCGATGACCGCCGGCCCCCTGCTCCGCGCGAGCGGCCTGGACAAGACCTACGGACCGACGCCGGCCCTCTCGGGCGCCGAGTTCGCCATCCGGGCCGGCGAGGTCGTCGCCGTGATGGGCCCGTCGGGCTCCGGGAAGTCCACGCTGCTGCACTGCCTCGCCGGGATCGTCAGGCCCGACGCCGGCACCATCACCTACGACGGGCGCGAGCTGACCGCGATGCCGGACGGCGAGCGCAGCGCCCTGCGCCGTTCCGACTTCGGCTTCGTCTTCCAGTTCGGACAGCTGGTGCCCGAGCTGACCTGCGTCGAGAACGTCGCCCTGCCGCTGCGTCTGAACGGCGAGCGGCGCAAGAGCGCCGAACTGCGGGCACGGGAGTGGCTCTCGCGTCTGGAGGTCGACGACATCGCCGCCAAGCGGCCCGGGGAGATATCCGGCGGCCAGGGCCAGCGGGTCGCGGTCGCCAGGGCGCTCGTCAGCGCCCCGCGGGTGCTCTTCGCCGACGAACCGACCGGCGCGCTCGACTCCCTCAACGGCGAGCGCGTGATGGAGCTGCTCACGGACGCGGCCCGGGACACCGGCGCCGCCGTCGTCCTCGTCACCCACGAGGCCCGCGTCGCCGCCTACTCCGACCGCGAGGTCGTCGTCCGCGACGGCGCCGTCCGGGACACGGAGTGGGCGGCATGAGGCTCCGTACCTGGGGCCGCGACCTGACGCTCGGCGCGCGGTTCGCGGTCACCGGAGGCCGCCAAGGCTGGATCCGTACGGCCCTGACCGCCGTCGGCATCGGGTTCGGCGTCGCCCTGCTGCTCGCCGCCGCCTCCCTGCCCGACATGCTCTTCCAGCGGGAGGTGCGGGAGGCGTCCCGTTCCGTCGACGGCAGCGAGCAGGAGACGGGACCCCGCGACGACACCTTTCTCCACCTCGGGCAGACCACGATGTACCGGGACCGATCCGTCACCGGGCTCCTGCTGCGCCCCGAGGGCGCGAGGACCCCGCTCCCGCCCGGCGCGGCGAAACTGCCCGCGAACGGCGAGATGCTGGTCTCCCCCGCGCTCCGCGAGCTGCTCGACTCCCCCGACGGCGCCCTCCTCAAGGAGCGGATCCCCTACAAGGCCGTCGGGACGATCGGCGACGCCGGGCTCATCGGCCCGACCGAGCTGCGCTATGTCGCCCAGGTCGACTTCCTCACGACCGACAACTACGACGGGCGAGGATCGCGCTACGGCTGGTCGGTGCCCGGGGAACCGTTCAACGCGTTCCTGGTCCTCCTCGTCCTCGTCGCCTCCGTCGTCCTGCTGCTCCCGGTGCTCGTCTTCATCGCGACCGCCGTACGGTTCGGCGGCGAGCAGCGCGACCGGCGGCTCGCCGCCCTCCGCCTCGTCGGCGCGGACACCGCGACGACCCGGCGGATCGCGGCCGGCGAGTCCCTGGCCGGCGCGCTCCTCGGCCTCGCCCTCGGTGCCGGACTCTTCGCCGTGGCGCGGCAGTTCGTCGGCGCGGTCACCATCTGGGACGTCAACGCCTTCCCGTCCGACGTCGTGCCGATGCCCGCCCTCGCCGCGCTCGTCCTCGTCGTGGTGCCGGTCGCCTCGGTCGTCGTCACCCTCTTCGCCCTGCGCGGGGTGGCGATCGAGCCGCTCGGTGTCGTCCGTTCCGCGGCGCCGCGCCGCCGCCGGCTGTGGTGGCGGGTGCTGCTCCTGGCGGCCGGCGCGGCTCTGCTCGTCCCGCTCTTCGGGACGGTCGAGATGAACCAGACCGCCGTCGACACCCTGGGGATCGCCGCGGGCGTCACCCTCGCCCTGACCGGACTCACCACCCTGCTGCCGTGGCTCGTCGAGGCCGGTGTGAAGCGGCTGCGCGGGGGTCCGGTCTCCTGGCAACTGGCCGTCCGCAGACTCCAGCTGAGCAGCGGAACGGCGGCCCGCGCCGTCAGCGGCATCGTCGTCGCCGCGGCCGGCGCGATCGCGCTCCAGATGCTCTTCCAGGCGATGGAGAACGACTTCACGCAGGCCACCGGCGAGGACAGCACGCGGGCGCAGCTCGTCGCCGAGACGGAGGCGACGACGGGCGGCGAGGCCCGGGAGATGATCACCCGCTTCACCAGGACCACGGGTGTCGGCGGAGTCTCCGGCACGATCACGTCGCACGCGTGGCGACCGGGCCCCCTGAAGCCGGGCGAGGACTTCGCCCCGACCACCTCGGTCAAGGTCGGCGACTGCGCCTCCCTCCGCGAGTTCGCGACGCTGCCGTCCTGCGCGGATGGCGACGTGTTCATCGCCCTCGCGCACGGCGCCCAGGGAGGGGCGCCCGACAGCTGGGTCATGGAGACCGCGAAGCCGGGCAGGACGGTCGCCCTGCGGGACCCGGAGGAGCACAAGGGCCCGCTCCCGCAGTGGCGGATCCCCACCACCACCCGGATCGTGGACTCCCGTCCCGACCCGACGGGCATGTACGAGTTCGGGATCCTCGCCACCCCGTCGGCGATCGACGCGGCCCGGCTCGACGATCCGGCCGCGCTCGCCATGGTCCGGCTCGACCCGGCCGTGCCGGACGCGGCCGAGTACGTACGGAACACGGCGGCGGCCCTCGACCCGACCTCGTGGGTCCGCACCCTGAAGAACACCGAGCGGAGCGCCCAGTTCTCCAGCGTCCGCACCGGGATCCTCGTCGGCTCCACCCTCACGATGCTGCTGGTCGCGGCCTCTCTCCTGGTGACGACGCTCGAACAGCTCAGGGACCGCAGACGGCTGCTGTCCTCGCTGGTCGCCTTCGGCACCCGGCGCACCACGCTGAGCTGGTCGGTGCTGTGGCAGACGGCGGTGCCGATCGTGCTCGGTCTCGCCCTCGCGGTGGCGGGCGGGCTCGGGCTCGGTGTCGTGCTGCTGAAGATGACGGGGCAACGGGTCCGGGACTGGTGGGTCTTCCTGCCCGTCACCGGGATCGGCATCGCGCTGATCGCCGCCGTGACGCTGCTGAGCATGCCGGTGCTGTGGCGGCTGATGCGGGCGGACGGGCTGAGGACGGAGTAGCCCGGCGGGCGGGTGGACGAGGCGCCGGTTCCTGATCCCCGGGGGAGTTCAGGAACCGGCGCCCACCACCCGTACCGGCAGGCGGGTCATCGCGCCCCGCAGCGCCGAGGCCAGCTCCTCGAACTCGGCCTGCCGGGCGGTGCCCGTCCGCATGGCGAGGGCGACCTGCCGGGAAGGGGCCGGCTCGGCGAAGGAGCCGGTGAACAGGGCCGCGTTGCGGGCGGTCTCGACCTTGACGGCCGTGCGCGGCAGCAGCGTCACGCCGAGGCCGCCCGCCACCAGTTGGACCAGGGTGGAGAGCCCCGCCGCGGTCGTGGTGACCGGCGCTCCCTCGGTGCGGCCGGCCTCGCGGCAGATGTCGAGGGCCTGGTCGCGCAGACAGTGCCCCTCGTCCAGGAGCAGCAGCTTGAGCTCCTTCAGCGCCTCGCGCGGTATGTCGTCACGGCCCGCCAGCGGATGGCCTCCCGGGGCGACGAGCACGAAGTCCTCGTCGAAGAGCGGGAGTTCGCTCACTCCGGGCACCCCGAGCGGCACGGCGAGCAGCAGCAGGTCGAGACGCCCGGCCGCGAGACCCTCCAGGAGCGAAGAGGTCTGCTCCTCGTGGACCTGGAGGTCGAGCTCCGGGTAGCGCCGGTGGACCAGGCCGAGGACGGTGGGCAGCAGATACGGGGCGACGGTCGGGATCACGCCGAGTCGCAACACCCCCGTGAACGGGGCCTGGGCCGCCTCCGCCTCCTCCATCAGCTCCGCCACCGCGTCCAGGACCGCCTTCGCCCGGGCCGCGAGCCGCTCGCCCGCGGGCGAGAGCAGCACCTTGCGCGTCGTACGCTCGAGGAGCTGGACACCGAGTGCCTCTTCGAGAGCCGAAACCGCGCCCGAGAGCGCCGGCTGACTCATCCCGATCGCCGCGGCGGCATCACGGAAGTGCAGATGCTCCGCGACCGCCGCGAAGGCTCTGAGCTGGGACAGGCTGGGCTGTTTCACCCGTCGTACAGAGATCACTGATAACCACCTTCGATCAACCCGAGGCAGTCTAGCTATTTCACTGATCAATGCACTCCGTGCCAGGATGAGCACACGTCCAACCCCCCGGAAGTCCCCAAAAGGGACTTCCTCCTGTGCAAGGAGAGCGCGTGCTCACTGTCGGTGACCAGTTCCCCACCTACGACCTGACCGCCTGCGTGTCGCTGGAGAGCGGCAAGGAGTTCGAGCAGATCAACCACAAGTCCTACGAGGGCAAGTGGCGTGTGGTGTTCTTCTGGCCCAAGGACTTCACCTTCGTCTGCCCGACCGAGATCGCCGCCTTCGGCAAGCTGAACGACGAGTTCGCGGACCGCGACGCCCAGATCCTCGGCGTCTCCGGCGACTCCGAGTTCGTGCACCACGCCTGGCGCAAGGACCACGCCGACCTGCGTGACCTGCCCTTCCCGATGCTCGCCGACTCGAAGCACGAGCTCATGCGCGACTGCGGCGTCGAGGGCGAGGACGGCTTCGCCCAGCGCGCCGTCTTCATCGTGGACCCGAACAACGAGATCCAGTTCACCATGGTGACGGCCGGCTCCGTGGGCCGTAACCCCAAGGAGGTCCTGCGGGTCCTGGACGCGCTGCAGACCGACGAGCTGTGCCCCTGCAACTGGAACAAGGGCGAGGGCACCCTCGACGCCGCCGCGCTCCTGTCGGGCGAGTGATCTGACATGGCTCTCGACGAACTGAAGTCCGCCATACCGGACTTCGCCAAGGACCTGAAGCTGAACCTCGGTTCGGTCATCGGCAACAGCGAGCTCCCGCAGCAGCAGCTCTGGGGCACCGTCCTGGCCTGTGCGATCGCCTCGCGCTCGCCGAAGGTCCTCGCCGAGCTGGAGCCGGAGGCCAAGGCCAATCTGAAGCCCGAGGCGTACACGGCGGCCAAGTCCGCCGCCGCGATCATGGCGATGAACAACGTCTTCTACCGGACCCGGCACCTGCTGTCGGACCCGGAGTACGGGACGCTGCGTGCCGGTCTGCGGATGAACGTCATCGGCAACCCGGGCGTCGAGAAGGTCGACTTCGAGCTGTGGTCGCTGGCCGTCTCCGCGATCAACGGCTGCGGCCAGTGCCTGGACTCGCACGAGCAGGTCCTGCGCAAGGCCGGTGTCGACCGCGAGACGATCCAGGAGGCCGTCAAGATCGCCTCGGTGATCCAGGCGGTCGGCGTGACGCTGGACGCGGAAGCGCTCATCGCCGAGTGAGGCGTGTGACGTGACGAGAAGGGCCCCGGGGCACGCACCCCGGGGCCCTTCTCCGTCCCCGTCACTTCTTGAGCGCGGCCATCAACGCCCGGGCGTCCTCGACGAGGAAGTCCCCGATCCCCGACAGATCGGTGGACCGCGGCTTCTCGGCGGCCTCGCCGGTCTCGGGGTCCACCTCGTAGGCCCCCATCGCCATGATCTCGATCTTCACCTCGGCCTGACCGTCCAGGACCTGGATCCACGCGCCGGAGGAGGAGCCCGTGGGGGGCCTGTCCACCCACACGAGGGCCTTCTCGCCCAGGCCGTCGACCCGGTCGATGTCGTCCTCGTAGCCGGAGTCCTTCAACCGGGGGTCGAACTCCGGTCCCGGGTCGGTCTCCTTGTGCAGCGAGTAGGTGACCGCCACGTCGAAGCCGCTCTCCGGGTCGCCCAGTGTCGCGTTGCAGCGGGCGACGTCCAGCGCGGGATGCTCCGTGGTCAGACCGTTGGCGTCGGCGGACTTCTTGCCGAGGGCCGTGGACAGCCCCTTCAGCTCCGCCTGTTCGCAGAGGTTCCCGGTGGTCCGGTATCCGCCCAGGTCGGGTCCCCCGTCCTGGGTCCGCTCGTACGCGTAGAGTCCGCCGGCCCACACCGCCGACGCCACCACCGCGCCGCCGAGCGCCCATGCCCAGGGGCGGCGCGGACGCGGCGGGCGAGGTGCCGGCTCGTTCCGTACGGTCTCCGCCACGGGGAACTGCGTCCCGCCGTCCAGCTCCGGCTCGGAGATCACGCGTCACCCCGCTCGGACGAAGCGGGGGCGGGGGTCGGCGCCACCTCGATCGCCGTCGCTCCGTGCGGGCCGGGTGTGCTGAGCATGGCCTGTTCCTGACTGTACGCGCGGAGGTAGCCGACCACGGTGTTGGTGACCGCGACCAGCGGCACCGCCACCACCGCGCCGCCGATGCCCGCGGTCAGGCCGCCGGCCGCGACCGCGAGGACGACGGCGAGCGGGTGGACCCGGACCGCGCGGCCGAGGATGAAGGGCTGGAGCACATGGCCCTCGATCTGCTGCACGGCGAGGACCACGACGAGGACCATCAGGGCGGTGAACACCCCGTTGGTGACGAGGGCGACCACGACCGCGAGGGCGCCGGAGATGACGGCGCCGACCAGCGGGATGAAGGCGAAGAGGAAGATGAAGACGGCCAGCGGGACGGCCATCGGGACGTCGAGGAAGTAGAGCCCGAGGCCGATGAAGACGGCGTCGATCAGGGCGACGAGCACGGTGCCCCGCACATAGGCGGTCAGCGTCCGCCAGGCCCGGGGCCCCGCGCCGGCGACGCCGGGGCGGGCCTGCGCGGGCACCAGCTTCAGGGTCCACTGCCAGACCTTCTTGCCGTCGTACAGCAGGAAGAGCGTGGAGAACATCGCGAGCAGGATGCCGGTGAGCGCCTCGACGACGACCGTGACGCCCTGGAGTCCGGCGGAGGTGATCTGCTCGGTGTTGGCTCCGACGGTGTCGCTGAGGTTCTTGGCGATGTCGTTGATCTGCTTCTCGGTGACGTGGAACGGACTGTCGAGGAGCCACTGCTTGAGCTCTTCGATGCCGTCCCTGACCCGGTCGGACAGGTTGTCGATGTTGTCCATGACCTGCCAGACCACGAACCAGCCGACCAGGCCCATGATCACGAACCCGGAGACGGCGGTGACGGCCGTGGCGAGGCCGCGCGGCAGCCCGGCGTGACGCAGCCACCTCACCGTGGGCTGGAGCAGCGCGGTGACGAGCAGCGCGGCGACGAAGGCGAGGACGACCAGCTGGACGGAGCTGATCACCTTCATCAGGACCCAGACCGTGCCGGCGAGGACGAGCAGCCGCCAGCCGGCCTCCGCGGCGACCCTGATGCCCCACGGGATCGCGGCGACCGGGTCGGGCCGGGCGGCGACGGCGGGGGCGTAGGCGGGAGGGGCGGGCACGGAGACCGCCGTGCTGCCGGTCCACGGCGCACGCCGTCCGGGCCACCGCGCGGACTCGAACGCGTCCTTGGGGTGCGGGCCCGCGCCGGACGCCTCGTCGGCGGGTTCGGCGGGCCGCGGGTCGGGGGTGGTGGTCGCCACCGCGCCCGCGTCCTGCTCGGGGAGAGTCACGGATCCGGGCGTCCCGGCCGGGTCGGCGCCGGGCGAGGTCATCGCCTCGCCGCTCGGTATGTCGGATTCGCCCGTTCCATCGGGCTGTTCGGCGCGCGCACGGCGCTCGTCCAGCCGGTCGCCGATGCGACTGAGGCCCTCGCCCAGCCGGTTCAGCAACCCTGGCAGTCTCGACATGATCTTCCCTCTTCCCCCGCTCACTCCCCCCGGGAGCCCGTGGACCTGAAACCTACACGCATGGAGCCCCTCACCGTAGGACGGTGAGGGGCTCCACAAGGTTGAGCTCGCCGGTCTAGTACCAGCGGTTGGCCTGCCAGAAGTTCCACGCGCCACAGGGGCTGTCGTAGCGGTTGTTCATGTAGCTCAGGCCCCACTTGATCTGGGTGGCCGGGTTCGTCTGCCAGTCGGCGCCGGCCGACGACATCTTCGAACCCGGGAGGGCCTGGACGAGACCGTAGGCGCCCGAGGACGGGTTGGTCGCGCGGTAGTTCCAGCCGGACTCGTGGTCCACGATGTTGCTGAAGCACTGGAACTGCGAGGCCGGAATCATCTGCCGGGCGATCGCCTTGACCTCGGCGATGGAGTAGGAGCCCTGGGCGGCGAAGCTCGAAGCGTCCCGGACCGAGGAGCGCTCGGCACGCGCTTCGGCCTCCTTGCGCTCCTCCTCCGCCTTGTCGGCGGCCTTCTTCTTCGCCTCGGCGTCCTTTGCGGCCTGGATGCGGGCCGCTTCCTCCGCGGACTTCTTCAGGGCCGAGTCGGCCGCAGCGGCCTGGACGTCGGCCTGCTCCGAGAGCGAGGAGACCTGTACCTGGGCCTGCTCGCCCGCGGGGATGTCCGCGAGCAGCGTGGTGTCGGCCGCGGTGGCCTCGAAGTTGTCGTCCGAGGGCTGGGTGCTGCCCGAGGCAACACCCACGACGGCGCCGACGGTGGTGACCGCAGTGGCCGAAGCCACCGCGAATCCCCGGACCGAGATCCGGCTCACACGGTTTCCTTCCAGCATCGCCCGCGCAGGTGACCAAGCGGGCGAAATCGTGCCCCTGGCGCTGGTCTCCGACGTACTGGGTCACAGAAGACACGGGCCCGTGGTGCTGTGGGCGGCATACGGCGAACGAGTGTTGAGTTGTGTGGTGCAGCACCCTTGAGGGTGCACGTGTGCCGTATGCGGGGCCTGACGGAAGCAAGACTCTGCCGGACGGCGACGCCGCAAGGCAATTCCGAGTTGCGTGTGAAAGCTCACACCTCGTAAGTCACAGGGGTTTTGGTCGATTCGGCGGACAGCACGGCGCCGCCCGGCTAAGCTCCTGCGCTTTGCCGGGCGGCGCCAAGTCCCGTACGGGTACGGGACGGTGCGAAACGGGTCAGATCTGACCGTCCTCCAGCATCTCGGTCACGAGCGCCGCGATCTGTGAACGCTCGGAACGGGTCAGGGTCACGTGGGCGAAGAGCGGATGACCCTTCAGCTTCTCGACCACGGCGACCACTCCGTCGTACCGGCCGACCCGGAGGTTGTCCCGCTGCGCCACGTCATGGGTCAACACCACGCGGGAGTTGGCCCCAATACGGGACAGAACGGTCAGCAGGACGTTCCGCTCCAGGGACTGGGCCTCGTCGACGATGACGAAGGCGTCGTGGAGGGAGCGGCCCCGGATGTGGGTGAGCGGAAGGACCTCCAGCATCCCGCGCCCCAGCACCTCCTCGATGACCTCACGGCTCGCCACCGCCGAGAGCGTGTCGAAGACCGCCTGCGCCCAGGGGCTCATCTTCTCGGCCTCGCTGCCCGGCAGATAGCCGAGCTCCTGGCCGCCGACCGCGTACAGCGGACGGAACACCATCACCTTCTGGTGCTGCCGGCGCTCCAGGACCGCCTCCAGGCCCGCGCAGAGCGCCAGCGCGGACTTGCCCGTGCCGGCCCGGCCGCCCATCGAGATGATGCCGACGTCCGGGTCGAGGAGCAGATCGAGCGCGATCCGCTGCTCGGCGCTGCGGCCGCGGATGCCGAACGCCTCCCGGTCGCCCCGCACCAGCCGGATGTTGCCCTCCGCCGTGATCCGGCCGAGCGCCTTGCCCCGCTCGGACTGCAGGACCAGACCCGTGTGCACCGGCAGCTCGGCGGCCTCCGGGACGTACAGCGTGTCCTGGTCGTAGAGGATGTCGACCTGGTCGGCGGAGAGGGCCAGTTCGGACATTCCGGTCCAACCGGAATCCGTGATGGCGAGTTCCGCGCGGTACTCCTCCGCCAGGAGACCGACCGAGGACGCCTTGATGCGCAGGGGCAGGTCCTTGGAGACGACCGTGACGTCGTACCCCTCGGCCTGGAGGTTCCGCGCGACCGCGAGGATCCGTGAGTCGTTGTCCCCCAACCGGTAGCCGGCCGGGAGCACGCCGGGGTCGGAATGGTTCAGCTCGACACGCAGGGTGCCACCCAGGTCCCCGATGGGGAGCGGGGAGTCCAGACGCCCGTACCTGACCCGGAAGTCGTCCAGGAGGCGCAGGGCCGCCCGGGCGAAGTAGCCGAGTTCGGGGTGGTGCCGCTTGGCCTCCAACTCGGTGACCACGACGATCGGGAGCACGACCTCGTGCTCGTCGAAGCGGGACACGGCGTTGGGGTCGGCCAGCAGGACGCTGGTGTCGAGAACATAGGTGCGCCTGTCGGACAAGCGGCGCTTAGTGCTGGTCACCACGGAAGGACAGACCCCCTTTGACGACCCTCGTGAGGTCGGGGCGCGACGGAAGCGATGTCGCTGCGGGATGGGACCGGGCTCTGGCCACGATGCGCGGGCCGAGCTCCGGCCCTCCGCTTCGTCCGTACATGTCCTGCACGGTCGTCCTGGTGCAACGGGCCTCCCGGGTGGCGGTCTCCGTGCCGCTCACTCTGGAAGGGGTATTCCCTCGAACACCCTCAGCCATGCCATGGCATATGACGACGTGTTCATGAACGTCAGGTGACCCCGCCCCCGCGGCGGTACGCCGGCCTCCGTCAGGTGCCGTAGCGGCGGTGCCGGGCCGCGTAGTCGCGCAGCGCGCGCAGGAAGTCCACCTTGCGGAAGGCGGGCCAGTGGACTTCGCAGAAGTAGTACTCCGAATGGGCGCTCTGCCACAGCATGAAACCGGACAGACGCTGCTCGCCACTCGTACGGATCACCAGGTCCGGGTCGGGCTGACCGCGCGTGTAGAGGTGCTCGGAGATGTGCTCGACGTCGACGATCTCCGCGAGCTCCTCGAAGCTCGTCCCCTTGTCCGCGTGCTCCAGGAGCAGCGAGCGGACCGCGTCCGCGATCTCCTGGCGGCCGCCGTAGCCCACGGCGACGTTGACGAGTATCCCCGTGTTGCCGTGGGTGGACTGCTCGGCATCCTTCAGCACGGACTGGGTCCGGGCGGGCAGCAGGTCGAGCGTGCCCACGTGGTGCACCCGCCAGCGGCCGTCGGAGGCCAGGGCGCGCACCGCGTCCTCGATGATCGCGAGCAGCGGGACGAGCTGCGCCTCGGGCCGGTTCAGGTTGTCCGTGGAGAGCATCCAGAGCGTGACGACCTCGACGTCGGTCTCGGCACACCAGCCGAGCAGCTCCTGGATCTTGTCGGCGCCGGCCTTGTGACCCTGCTCGGGGGTACCTCCGGAGGCCTTGGCCCAGCGCCGGTTGCCGTCGAGGATCACGCCGATGTGCTTGGGCACCTGGGCATGGTCGAGACGGCCTTCCACCCGGCGTGCGTAGAGCCCGTACACCAGGTCGCGCAGGTTCACTGTTCTTAACCCCTCCATGCCGCGGCGGTCCCCGAAGCCGCCACATTACTGCGCACGGGTCAAAGGCTCCCAGCCCGGGACTGTCACAAGTCCGTGATAAGCAGAGATACGTGACTGATTCCCCCCTGTACCGCGCCTCCGCGGACCGCTACGAGCACATGGAGTACCGCCGCACCGGCCGCAGCGGGCTCAAGCTGCCCGCCGTCTCCCTCGGCCTCTGGCACAACTTCGGCGACGACCGCGCGCTCGACTCCCAGCGCGCGATCCTGCGCCGCGCCTTCGATCTCGGTGTGACCCACTTCGACCTGGCGAACAACTACGGACCGCCGCCCGGCTCGGCCGAGCTGAACTTCGGCAAGATCTTCGCCCAGGACTTCGCGCCCTACCGGGACGAGCTGATCGTCTCGACGAAGGCCGGCTATCTGATGCACCCCGGCCCGTACGGCGAGTGGGGCTCCCGCAAGTACCTGATGTCCTCGCTCGACGCCTCGCTGAAGCGGATGGGCCTCGACTACGTCGACATCTTCTACTCGCACCGCTTCGACCCGCACACCCCGCTGGAGGAGACGATGGGGGCGCTCGCCTCCGCGGTCCAGCAGGGCAAGGCGCTGTACGTCGGTGTCTCCTCCTACAACAGCGAGCAGACCGCCGAGGCCGCGCGGATCCTCAAGGAGATGGGTGTCCCGGCGCTCATCCACCAGCCGTCGTACTCGATGATCAACCGCTGGACCGAGGAGGACGCCCTCCTCGACACGCTGGAGGCGGCCGGCATGGGCTGCATCTCCTTCGTGCCGCTGGCGCAGGGGCTGCTCACCAACAAGTACCTGAAGGGCATCCCGGAGGGTTCGCGGGCCACCCAGGGCAAGTCCCTCGACCCGAACCTGCTCTCCGACGACGTGCTGCGGCGACTGCGCGGCCTGGCCGACATCGCCGAGCGCCGCGGGCAGTCGCTGGCGCAGCTGGCGCTGTCGTGGGTGCTGCGCGACGAGCGGATGACGTCCGCGCTGATCGGGGCGTCCAGCGTGGGGCAGCTGGAGGAGAACGTGGCAGCGCTGGCCGGGCCGCCGCTGACGGAGGAGGAGCTGAAGGAGATCGACTCCTTCGCCGTGGACACCGAGGGCACCAACATCTGGGCCGGCCGGAACTGACCGCGTCCGGGTCCTGAGGGCCGAGGGGGCCGGGGTTCCGGGTCCGGGTCCGGGTCCTGAGGGCCGAGAGGGCCGGGGTTCCGGGTCCGGGTTCCGGGAACGAAAACGGGCCGGTCCGTGGGGGGGATACGGACCGGCCCGAGGGGGGGTTTCCACCATAACCCTTCATCGCCGGTGCTGCGTGCCAAGCGACACCAATGGTCTGTCCCGGATTTGCCGGAGCCCATGCGGCACAAGGGGTGTGAGGCCCGCTGGCGGGTTTGCGCCCCGGCGTGGCGGCGGGTTCCGTACCTCCCAAGAGGGACCCCCGGGGAGTGTCATCCGGTTGACGGCGCGGCCCGGAGGGGCAGGTCGGACAGCGGGTGGGGATCAGGCAGCCTGCTCGGCCTTGCGGGCGAGGATCTCGGCCATGAAGCGGTCGCCCCACTCCCCCAGTGGCAGCAGCGCCTCGTTCAGCGCCTCCCCCAGTTCCGTGAGGGAGTACTCCACCCGGGGCGGGACCTCCCGGTAGATCTCCCGGTGGACGATGCCGTCCGCCTCCAGCTCGCGCAGCTGCTGGATCAGCACCTTCTCGCTCACACCGCCGATCGCCCGCCTGAGCTCCCCGAAGCGCGTCGCGCCGTGCGCGTGCAGCGCCCAGAGGATCAGTGGCTTCCATTTGCCGCCGACGACGTCGACGGCCGCGTCGAGCCCGCAGTCGTACGTGGTCTTCCCCTTGGCCATCGCCAACTCCTCGATTCGTCCCGACTGTTCGGTCAAGGCGGACGGACTCCGACCTATTCCGGACCTACGGTCGGAGCATGACCACTACCCCACCACAGGTCGGCTGGGAGCAGGCCGACGCCCGACGTATCCAGCGGCAGTTCCTGGCCGAGCCGACCGACGGCCCTCCGGCGGCCGTGGCCGCCGCCATGCTCGGCGCGCATGCCCAGGTCCTGTCGGCCGCGGAGCTGTCCCTGGCGCTGCGTACGACGGAGGCGACGCGACGAGAGGTCCGCACGGCGCTGCGGGAGGACCGCACGCTGGTCAAGACGTACGGCCCGCGCGGGACCGTGCACCTGCTGCCCGCCGCCGATCTGCCGCTGTGGACGGGGGCTCTTTCCGCGGTGCCGTGGACGCGGGCGATGCCCGAGGGAATCCGGATGACCGAGGCGCAGACCGAGGAGGTCGTCGCGGCGATCGGGGACGCGCTGACGGACGCCGAGCTGACCGTGGACGAGCTGACGGACGCGATCGTGGCCCGCACGGGGCCCTGGGCGGGCGACCGGGTGATGGAGGCGTTCCAGGACAAGTGGCCCCGCTGGCGCCAGGTGACCCACCTGGCCGGCTGGCGCGGGGTCCTCGCCTTCGGGGCGGACCGGGGCCGGAAGGTCACGTACACGAACCCGGGGGCACGCCCCATGGAGGGCGCGAAGGCGTTGCGCGCGCTGGTGGAGCGCTATCTGTACGCGTACGGCCCCGCGACCCCGAAGCACTTCGCGCGCTGGCTGGCGGCCCCGGCCGGGTGGGCGGGCGAGCTGTTCGCCGCGATGGCCGGGGAGGGACGGATCGAGGAGGTCCGCTTCGAGGACGAGGCGGCGTGGGTGGTCGCGGGGGACGCGCGGTTCCCGGACGCTCCCGCGCGCGGGGTCCGCCTGCTGCCGTACTTCGACGCGTTCACGATCGCCTCGCAGCCGAGGCGGCGGCTCTTTCCCGGGAAGGCGTACGAGCGGGCGCTGGCGGGCGGGCAGGCCGGGAACTATCCGGTGCTGCTGGTGGACGGGGTCGTCGCGGGGGTGTGGCACCAGCGGCGGTCGGGGAGACGGATCGCGGTGACGGTGGAGCCGCTGCGGCGCCTGAGCGCGGCGCGCCTGCGCGAGCTGGAGGCGCGGGCCGCCCGGGTCGGGGAGGTTTTGGAGGGCACGGCGGAACTGACGGTGGGCCCGGTGGAGGTGGGACCGCACGCCTGAGGCCGGAGGGGGCGGGCGGGCGGCGTCGCTGGGGGGCGGGGCGGGTGAGGTCGGACGGGGTCGGGGCGGGTGGGACGTGTCCCTCCCGCCCGGGGAACCGTCCGAGGCGGGCCGTGGGGGGGGGAGCCGTCCTCGCCCGGACCGTGCGGGGGAGCCGTCCGAGGCGGGCCGTCCGAGCCCGAGCCGTGCGGGGGAGCCGTCCGAGCCCGGGCCGTCACATCGACCGACGGCGCAGCAGCGTCACCCCGTCCCCCTCCGCCACCAGCTCGTACCCGTACACCTGACGCGCCAGCCTCAGCTCCGACTCCTGCACGTCGAGCCGGTACGGCCAGTGGCCCTGCCGGAAGAGCCAGCCCTCCGGTGCCTCCCGGTCGTGGACGATCCACTCCGCGGTGGGCTGCGGGATGAAGCTCAGCGGCGACCTCGGCGCCTTCTCGTCCACCGGGTACGTCGGGAAGACCACGACCGAGCAGCGCGACGTGAGTTGGGGCACCAGCCGGTTGGAGGCGGCGACGGTCGCCCCGTCGGGGATCCGCTCCAGCAGCGCGCGGGCGCTCCCCACGTGCGGGTCGGCGCGCCAGGTCGACACCGCCGCCACCTGCGCGAGCGGGAAGGACGGCACGAGGACCGCCGTCACCGCCAGCACGGTGAGGAGCGAGGCCCGCAGCTGACGGACCCGGAGCGGGTACGGCTCCCGGCCCCACACGGACAGCGCGTCGACCAGGGCGGCGAAGACGACCGGCATCAGGACAGCGCTGTAGTGGTACGCCGTGCCCCAGTGGGAGCTGTTCTCGGAGAGCAACCGCCAGGCGAGCGTCGGGACGGCGATCAGCGCCAGGGGTGAGCGCAGCGCGAGCAGCGCGGACGGGGCGAAGACCAGGACCAGGGTCACCGCCTTGACCTCGGGCTGCAGCGCGTCGATCGGGAGCATGGCGAGGGTGGTGAGCAGGGAGCCGTCGGTGTCGGGGAGATTGCCGCCGTAGTAGTACTCCCCGGCGGGGTTCACGGCGGGCAGCAGCACCTTGATCGCGAGGACCGAGCCGAGGATCCCGCCCAGCGCGGTCACGACACCGAGCCGGCGGGAGCCCTTGACGGCGATGTACACGCCGATGGCGGCCACGGTCAGCCCCAGGTCCTCCTTGACGAGCAGCAGCGGTGCGGCCCAGGCGACCGCGACGCCCCAGCGCCGCCGGCCGAGCGCTTCGAGGGAGAACGCGAGCAGGGGTACGGCGAAGGCGATCTCGTGGAAGTCGAAGGCGGCGGCGGAGGCGATGCCCCAGCTGAGCCCGTAGCCGGCGGCGACCGCGTGGGCCGCCCAGGTGCCGAGCACCCGCCGCGCCCAGCGCGCGAGCGGCACGACGGCGAGGGCGAGCAGGGCGGACTGGGCGACGAGCAGGCACGAGGCGGAGGGCCAGATCCGGTAGAGCGGCGCGAGGACGGCGAGGAGGGGGTGGAAGTGGTCGCCGAGCAGGTTGAAGTCCTCGCCGCGCAACGGCACGACTGGGGCGCGGAGTTCGGAGTAGGCCCGCACGGCCTGTTCGAAGATGCCGAGGTCGTAGCCGGTCGTACGCAGGAGGAAGTGGCGGCGCAGGGCGACGGTCGCGTAGAGGAGGCACAGGCCGGCGGCCCAGGCCCAGGGCAGCAGGGAGGGCTTGAGCGGCGAGGGGGCGGCGGGGGCCCGGGAGACCGGTGGGGCCTTGGCGGTCGGTTCGGACGAATCACCTGGCAGGTCCGGCAGATCGCCGGTCTTTGTCCACATATATGCGGATGCTAGGGCGTGGCCGCGAAGGCTCCCATGAGCACGCCGAACAGCGCGCCGCCGATCATGAACGGTCCGAACGGGATCGCCGACTTGCGGCTCCCGCGCCGCGCGAGGACGAGGCCGAGTCCGTACAGCGATCCGAACAGGAACCCCGAGAAGGCTCCGACGAAGAGGATCCCCCAGCCGTACCAGCCGAGGACGGCGCCGAGCGAGAGCGCGAGCTTGACGTCGCCGAGACCCATGCCGTTCGGGTGGATCAGGAACAGCACCAGGTACCCGCCGCCCAGGGCGAGTCCGCCGCCCAGGGCGTGGAGCCAGGACCCGGCCTCGTACGGCAGGAGACCGGCGCCGAGGAGGAGCAGCGGCGTGACGGCGGCGAGCGGGAGCGTGAGCTGGTCGGGCAGCCGGTGGACGCGGACGTCGACGGTCGAGAGGAGGACGGCGAAGGGCGCGTAGAGGAGCCAGACGGCCAGCTCGGGGCGGGGCCCGGTGGCGGCGGCGAGGGCGGCGCAGGCGAGGGGGGTGAGGAGACAGGGGGTGAGGAGGGACGGGCTGAGGCGGGCGGCCGAAGGGCGGGGGGCCGAAGGCCGGGGGCCCGGGCCTGGACCTGGGCCGGGGCCTGGACCTGAGTCGGGGCCAGGACCTGGGCCGGGGCCTGGACCTGAGTCGGGGCCTGGACCTGGGTCGGGGCCGGGGCCTGGCCTTGGGCCGGAAACGGGGCCTGGGGCGGGGAGCACCGTGTGGTCCGCGCTCGCCTCGGGGATCGTGCGCGCGTCGGCCGTCCGGTCCGCGCAGGCGGCGCAGTCCGGGCCGCCGAGCCAGCCGCGCGCGGGGCCGACCAGGGCGTGCCCCGCCTGGCAGCTGTCCCGCCACCGCTCCTCCGGCTCGACCGACAGCCGGTACGCAGCGCGCGGCACGAGCAGCCCGGCCGCCGCGCCCCACAGGGCGGCGACGGCGATCAGCAGGACGTCCACGCGCGGCACCCTACCCAGCCGGGCCGCTACCGTCTCCCCCATGGGGAGACCGGGGAAGTGGCGTGACGGAACGGGACGTCTGCTCGTGGGGGGCGACTCGCTGCCGCTGGAGATCGCGGCCTCCTACCGGGCGCGGCGTCGGGGCCTGCTCGGCAGGGAGGGGATCGCGGGCGCTCTCCTCATCACCCCGACCAACAGCGTGCACACCTTCGGCATGCGCTTCGCGATCGACGTCGCCTATCTGGACCGTTCGTTCACCGTCCTGGACGTGGTGACGATGAGGCCGGGACGGCTCGGCATGGTCCGCCTGAGAGGACGGCACGTGCTGGAGGCGGAGGGCGGCGCGATGGCGGGCTGGGGCGTGCGGCCGGGCGTACGGGTCACGGTGGACCCGAGCCGAGGAGCGTGAAGGCGCCGTACGCACCGGAGGCGAGCGCGAGCCCCGTCAGGACGAGGATCCGGTGGCGTACACGGAGCCGCACGAGCGCCACCGCGGCCGGCAGCAGCAGACCGAACGCCGGCATCATCAGCCGCGGGCGGGAGCCGAAGTACGCGGCGCCGATGAGGGATATGACCACGACGGCGATCGTGTACACGAGCAGCGGCAGGGGCTGCTTCTGCCGTACGCACAGGACCACCAGCCAGGCGAGCAGACCGAGCGCCGCGCAGAGCCCCAGGGCGGCGAGCGGCGGAAGGCCCCAGATGAAGCGGGCGAGCGCCACGCCGCCGTCGATGGAGTTGCCCCAGGCGGCCTGGACGTCGAAGTAGGCGGTGGGGCTGCCCTCCCGCACTCCGACGTAGACGATGTACGCGAGCCAGCCCAGCGGTGCGAGCAGCACGCCGGCCACCGTGGCGAGGGGCAGCCTGCGTTCGCGGACGACGGTGACGATCGCGGTGATCCCGAGGGCGGCGACGAGCGCGGCGGCGGTCGGCCGGGTGAGCCCGGCGAGGGCGCAGAGCGCACCGGCCAGGATCCAGCGACCGCGCAGCACGGCGAGGATCGACCAGGCGGCGAGGGCGGTGAAGAGCGTCTCCGTGTACGCCATCGACTGCACGAACGCGGTCGGGTACACGCCCCAGAGGACGGCGAGGACGACACCGGTCTCCCGGCCCGCCACATGACTGCCGACGGCGTAGATCCCCCAGGCGGCGGCGAGCGAGGCGGTCCAGGAGACGAGCAGCCCGGCGGTGGCGGCGTCCACGGGGAGGACGGTGGACAGGGCCCGTTCGAGGGCCGGGAAGAGCGGGAAGAAGGCGAGGTCGGAGTGGACGCTCCCGTTGGGGAGGGTGACCTGGTGGCCGTACCCGTTCTCCGCGATGCGGACGTACCAGACGGCGTCCCAGCGCCCGGACAGCCGGTGCATCCCGTCCTTGCCGGCCACGAGGGCGGCGACGGCGAGGACCGCGAGGCCGATGACGCGGGTCGCGGCGTAGCCGCCGAGGGCGGCGGCGAGTGATTCCGGGGGACGGGGTCGGTCTGGGCACATGCGCTCGATTATGTCCGGAGCATGAGCGGGGAGACGTCGGGGGCCGGAGGGAGCCGCGAGGGCGGAGGGAGGCCCGGGGCGGAGGGGCAGGTTCGGAGGGGAGAGGGGGAGGCGCGGGGCGGAGGGGCAGGCCCGGAGGGCGGAGGTGAGGCCGGGGGAACCGCGGTGCCGGCCGGGACGGGCCGCGAGGCTCGCCCCTCCCGGATCACCCTCCGGGCCGGATCCGCTCGAAACGGGCGGCCATGACGGGCCCGAGCTGGAGCGTGATGGCGTGGCCGGGCTCGTCGGGGTAGGGCAGGTCGTTGAGGAACGAGGTGACGATGACCTCGTCGATGCCGAGGACCCCGCGTCCGCACTGCTCCTCCAGGAAGTCGAGGGTGCGGCGCCAGTCGGCCGTGTCGGGGCTCTCGCCGAGGAACGAGCGCACGGTGTCCTGGACGACGTCCCAGAAGAAGACGTGGGGCAGTACGCCGCCCTGGTTGAAGACATGGGTGTCGAAGGCGGCCCGGAACTCCGGGATGTGGTTCACGAGGTCGCTGACCAGTTGCACGCTCGGCTGTGTCGTCGTCATCAGCAGTCCGCTCCGGAGGAGTCCTGGCGCCCGTTTCGACCAGGATGAGGCATGAGGGCGACAGTTATCCACAGGGGGTGCGAACTGTCGGTTGTCCGTCGATCGTTGGAGCCATGCACGACTTGGCGAGACTGGCCCGCGGCGGGGTGCTTCTGACCGCGTGGGCGCACGCGGCGGGCCCGCCGGGGGGCGGCCGGCTGGGGAGGCGTCTGCGTCACGAGGGGTGGCAGCGGATCTGTCGGGGCGCGTGGGCGGTCCCGGGGAAGGAGGTGGACTGGAAGGTCAGGGCGAGGGCGGTCCAACTGCTGCGTCCGGAGCTGGTGTGCAGCCACGGCACGGCGGCGGCGCTGCACCGGGTGGAGGTCCTGGACGCGACGCGGGAGATCGGGGAGGTGCTGGAGTTCACGGCGAGCCGGGCGGGTGGCGGTGGATCCGCGCGGCCGGAGCTGCGGGTCCACAGGACGGGCGGACTCGCCGAGGGGGACGTGTGCGTCCGGGCGGGCCTGCGGGTGACGAGCGCGGCGCGGACGGTCGGCGACCTGATACGGAGCTGCGGGACGCGCGAGGGGGCGGTGGTCACGGCGGACTCGGCGCTGTCGCGCCGTACGGTCCGGGGGGCACGTCGCGAGCCGGTCGTCCGCCTCGACTCCCTGGCGGCCGAACTGACCGCCCGCCGCCCGGGGGCTCCCCGAGCCCGCCGCTGGCTCCTCCTGGCGAACGCGGCATCGGGCTCCCCGGCGGAGACGATCGCCCGCCTCCACATGCATGACGCGGGCCTCCACCCGGAATGCCAGCCCCTTCTCCGCTCCCGTTCGGGCCGCGGCCTCCGCCCGGACTTCCTCTTCCGCGAGGCGGGCCTGGCGATCGAGATCGAGGGCTATGCCTTCCACGGCACGCGGCAGGCCCACGCCCGCGACATCCAGCGCTTCAACGAACTCACCGACTGCCCGGCGATCCACAGGGTCCTCCGCTTCACGGCGACGGACGTCTTCCACCACCCGGCCGACGTGATCACAACGATCCGGACGGCACTGGGACACCTGGCATGAGGGGTCCGCGCGCGAAGGCCGGAGGGCGGCTCCGCACCACGCGCCGGGGCGCGCGCGCCGGGTGCCGCGGTGCGCGGGCCGGCACCCGTGGCCCTCCCCGCGGGTGGGCTCAGCCGCCCGTCGTTCGCGGGAAGGAGATCTCCACGCGACGGTTCTTGGTGCGGCCCTCCTCCGTACTGTTGTCGGCGATCGGGTAGTCCTCGCTGTACCCGCGGATGTCGAAGGTCTTCCCTGGGTCGAGGTTCTTCGCCAGCTCCTGCTGCACGGCGTCCGCGCGCTGTTTGGAGAGCTTGAGGCCGTGCTCGTACGTGCCGAGGTTGTCGGTGAAGCCGAAGACGCGGACCTTGCTGGAGTTCTGCTTGTTGATCTCCACGGCGATGGCGGCGATACGGGCGGTCGCGGCGGGGCTGAGCTTGGCGCTGTCCTTGCCGAAGAGGACCTCGGCCTGGAGGGCGAAGGTGACGTCGACGTTGGTGTCCTCACGCCGCTGCTCGCCGCCTTCCTCCTCGACGACCTGCTTGATGTCGAGGATCTTGGCGGGGGCGAGGGTGGCACCGTCGGGCAGCATGAGCTCGGGCGAGTTCGCGTCGATCGCGGGCGGCGGGGAGCCGCTGGAGGTCGAGTTGGGGGGATCGTCGGCGAGGGCGGGGGTGGCGGTGGAGAGAAGGAGGACTGCGGTGAGGACGGCGATGCGGCTCGATGTCGTCATGGCTGCCTCAGGAGAGTTTGATAGTGCCGGGGTTGAATGTGGGGAGCTGGAGGGTGACCTCGGTAGCGTTGGGAGGAGCGGGGAACTGCATGAAGACTGCGGCTGAAGCCCCGGCCGCCAGCACGCTGATGCCCGTGGTGGTCAGCGGCCGGCCATCCGTGTCGCGTAGAACGTAGTAGCGCTTCTTCGCGACGGAGTCCACAAGCGTGGCGCCCCCGAAAGAGCTGCCGTGCTTCATGACCTCGGTCTCGTCTCCACTCGTCTGGGAGGAGACGACAGCGGAAGACCCTGACGTGTTCTTGAGGGTCCCCTTGACTGTCAGAAAGCCGCCGGCATCGCGCTCCGCCGAGCCGACGGTGAGCTCAAGCCCCTTCTCTCCCTGGAGTACAGCCAGCGCTTCTGCCGGCTCCTCGGTTTGGGGCCCCTTGCTCACAGTGGTCTTGGGAGCTCCGGAACTCACAGAGGGCTTGGCATCGGGGGACTTGTCCTCACCACCGCAGCCGGCGACCGCCACAAGGAGACACGTCGCAACGACAACGGCAGCCGTCCTTCTGCGAAACCGCGTTGCGTACCGAACACTCATGAATGGGAGTTCCTTCGCTATCTGTCGGCCAGTCGAACGATGAAGAGATCAGCGGCGCTCGGGAGCCGTGGACGCTCAGGATCGATCTCCCAGGAGACACCGTCGCACATGAGGCCGGTAATCGGGTCGGGCTCCGTAGGAGTGGGTTCTGGCTCGGGCGTCGGTTGGGGTTCCGGCTCCGGATCGGCAGAGGGCTCGGGTGCCTCGAACGTGCACCTTGGTTGGATCACCGCAACGGCCGTCGCCCTTGCATGCTGCTTCTCGGTACCCGGGATGACTGACTCCCCGACAGTGTTCCGAGTGCGGACCTCGACCTCGAAGCCCTCCTGTCCGAGAGGCAGCCGGTCGCACCCAGCGCCCCAGATTTCCGCCTGATTCTTGGCGGCGAACGAGGCGGCACGCTGACAGGCGGCTCCCGTGTCGTAGCTCTCGCCCCTGATGTACTCACCCCACTTGGTGGGGTCGAGGATGACGTCGAGCCAACCGTTCCGCAGCTGGTCCCGAGCATCTTGAGCCGCTGCCAGGGCAGCCGCGTCGGCTGCCGTCTGGGCACCATTGCGGGTTGCGGCCGCTTGCCCCACTGCGAAATAGGCGAAGGCGAGCAGCAGCAAACCCGCCACAACCGTGAGGTAGATGGGGAAGGCTTGGCCCTTATCCCTTCGCCGGGGCCCTACTTGGACGTCAGATCGGCGATCTTCTGCGTAATGGCGTCCTTGATCGTCTTTCCGATGTCCGTACCCGTGATCGCGATCACGATCGCCACCACCACCACGATGATCCCCAGGTACTCCACCGCCGTCTGCCCGCGGTCCTGTGACCGCTCTCGTGACCATCCGCCGAGGCGTACCTTCACCTTCGTCACGGCCTTCAGCAGCACGTCGCTCATGGTGGTCCCCTCCGGATGTGTAGGCCCGCGCACCGTACGCGCCCTCCCCACCCCTACCCCAGGGCCCTCGGGCCCAAATGCGGGCCCACGTCACGAGGTCCTCCCGGTGCCCAGCGTGCCCAGCGCTCCCCTGGTGCCCAGCCATGCCGCTATCGCCTCACTGCGGCTCCCCGCGTGGAGTTTCGCGAAGATGCGGTTGATGTGGTTCTTGACCGTCTTCTCGGTGATGAAGCAGGTGTCCGCGATCTGTCGATTGCTGAGGCCCGACGCGATCAGGTCCATCACCTCCCCCTCCCTCACGCTCAGTCCATACCGTGCCACATTCGGTTGCAGCTGCGAAGTCATTTGGGCAGATCTCCATGAAGTCGAGACAGTTGGCCTCGCCCCACCATGTGCAGTCGCACCCCTCACCACGCCCAGCACCGCGTTCGCCGCCGTCGGGGTGAAGTGGGCCCGGCCCGCCGCGATGTCGTGGACCGCCGTGCGCAGTTCCTCCGGGGTGAACTCCCCGTGGACCAGATAACCGCCCGCGCCCAGCCTCAGCGCCTCCCTGACGATCTCGTGCTCCCCGCTGTACGTGAGCATCAGCACCGGCGCCAGCCGGACCAGGTGCGGGAGGGCCGTCAGGCCGTCGACCACGGGCATCCGGACGTCCAGCAGGACCACGTCCGGCCGGTGGTGGTCCGTCAGGCTCACCGCCGTGCGGCCGTCGGGGGCCTCCGCGACGACCCGGAGGGCCGCGTCGGCGTCCAGCAGGGTCCGCAGGCCGGCCCGTACCACCGGGTTGTCGTCCGCGACGAGCACCGTGAGAGTCATCGCGCACCTCCCTCGATCGGGACTTCCAGGCGGACCTCCGTGCCGCGCACCACGCTGCCCCTGCCGATCCTGAGGCGCGCCCCCACCCCGGCCGCCCGCTCCACCATGCCGACCAGGCCGAAGTGGCCCGTCCTGCGCAGGTCGTCCAGGGTCGTGCCCGGCGGCAGACCGCGGCCGTCGTCGCACACGCTGATCCGGAGCAGGCCCGCGACGACGCCGGCCGAGACGTCCACCCTGGTCGGCGCCGCGTGGCGGCCCGCGTTCTCCATCGCCTCCGAGGCGATCGTCAGCAACTGCCGTGCCACCGCGTACGGAACGGGTGGTACCGGGCTCGGGCCGACCCCCGTGTAATGGGTCTCGATGCCCGAGCGGCGGGCGAACTCGCGTACGCGGAGCGAGAGTTCCGACGAGAGGTCGATCTCCTGCCCCAGGCCGTACGACTGCCTCCGCAGGTCCGCGAGCAGCTCGCGGGACTCCGCCGCCGCCCGCCGGGCCGAGCGTGCCACGAGCAGCGCCTGCCGTCGGGGGTCCGGAGACTCCGCCAGCCCGTCCGCCGCCAGCGCCAGGCCATGCAGGGTCTTGGCCACCGAGTCGTGCATGTCACGGGCGAGCCTGGCCCGTTCCTCCTCGACCGCCTGCGCCGCGGCCAGGCGGGTACGGGCCTCCGTGAGCGCCCTGGTCGCGGCGCCGAAGCGAAGCAGCAGGTTCCGGAGGGTGACGCCCAGCGCGCCCGTGATCACGCACAGGCCGGGGAGGAGCGCCGCGTCCCCGATGCCGCCCGGCTCGCCCACCTTCGCGGCGTGGATCGCGAGCAGGATCAGCGACTGGAGGCATGCGAAGAACGCGGCCCCGCGCCAGCTGTAGGCGAGGCCCGCGAGCAGCGGCGTGCAGACGCTGACGTATCCGAGCGTGCTCTGCGGGCCCGCCGTGACCAGGAGCAGCGAGCCGAAGAGCGTGTCGGCGGCGAGCAGGGCGGGGTGCCGGAGCAGCAGCGGGCCGAACCGTTCCCAGTCCCGGAACATCACGTACGAGCCCATGAAGGTGACCAGCACGGCCGCGCCCACCAGCCAGGCCGCCACCCCCGGTGCCGCTCCCATCAGGGCCGTCGGGCTCGCCAGGGCGATCATCGCCAGCCGGAAGCCGAAGACCTGGCGGCACATCGCCTGGAGGGCGTTCACCTCGATCGAGGCCGCCGCGGCCCCGGGTGCGGACACGGCCCTCACTCTCCCGTGATCGAGCCGAAGTTCGTGCCCGTCCCGAGGAACAGCCCCGCGCCCAGCAGGATCATGGTGGCCGGGACCATCAGCGTCGTGATCACCATCGTCGCCTTGGGGACCGCTTTCGCCGCCTTCCGCCGGGCGTTCTGGGCGTCGGTCCGTCGCATGTCGTTGGCGATCTGGATGAGGGTGTCGACGATGGGCGCGCCGAGTTCCTCGCCCTGCTGGAGGGCGGTGACGAACTGGGCGACCTGTTCGGAGTCGTTGCGGCGGCGCAGCTCGTCGAACGCCTGGCGGCGGCTGACTCCCATGTCCATCTGGCGCAGGGTGATCCTGAGTTCGTCGGCCCAGGGGCCCTCGTACTTGTCGGCCACCCGGTCGAGCGCCTGACGGAATCCGAGGCCGGCCGAGACCACCACCGCGAGGACGTCGAGGAAGTCGGGCAGCGTGCGGTCGATCTGGTCCTTGCGGATGCGGATCGCGGACCAGATGCCGACCTCGGTCCAGAAGGCGGCGAAGGCGAGGAGCAGGAGGGCGACCAGTACGTCTCCGTTGGAGAGCATCACCAGGCCGCCCAGGCCCCCGAGGAAGCCGTAGACCGCGCGCCGGGCGCCGTATCTGTCGATGGTCAGGCCGCCGGGGTTGCCCGCCAGGTCGATCCTGCGTCGTACGGCGTTGACCCGCTTCGGGCCCATCGCGCGCAGGACGGCGGCCGAGTAGCGCATCCCGAGCCGGTCGACGACGGAGTCCACCGCTCCGGTTCGGGTGGACCCGACCTCCAGGGCGAGCTGGAGGTCGTCGGGGAGTTTGGCGTCCGCGCGGTAGAGGCGGATGCCGTAGAAGATGCCGGCGACCGAGAGGGCGGCGGCCAGGGCGAGCAGAAGGTCCATGTCCAGCCCCTCAGACGTCGATCTTCGAGAAGCGGCGGATGACGACGAAGCCGACGACGTACAGGGCGAAGGCGGCGACGACGGCGAACTGGCCGATGCCGGAGCCGGTCATCCGGTCCAGGGCGCCGGGCTGCATGTTGTCGATGAGGAGCAGCGAGCCGATGCCGATGACCGGAACGGCGTACGCCGTCATGCTGACCTGCGACAGCTGCGTGCGGACCTCTCGCCGGGTCTCCTTGCGCTCCTCCAGCGTCTCGGTGAGGTTGCGCAGTGAGGCGACGACCGTGCCGCCGGCCTTGTTGGCGAGGACGAGGGTGGTGACGAGGACGACGAGTTCGCGGGAGGGGAGGCGTTCGGCGAGTTCGCCGAGGGCGTCGTCGATGGAGGTGCCGACGGCGAGCTGCTGGGCGACCTTCTCCAGTTCGTCGCCCGCGGGTGCTTCCAGTTCGTCGGCGGCCATGCTGAGCGCCATGCGCAGGGCGAGTCCCGCCTGGGTGGCGTTGGCGAGGATCCGCGACAGCTCCGGCAGCTGGTTGATGAACTTCTCGATGCGCTTCTGCCGCTGCCAGTTGAGGAAGCCCATGGCGACCCACACGCCGAGGAAGCCGCAGATGGGGCCGAAGAAGGGGGAGAGCAGGGACTGTCCCGCGATCCACAGGGCGGCCACGGTCAGGGACATGGCGACGACGAACTCGCCGGGGGTCAGGTCGAGGCCGGTGGCGGAGATCCGCAGTTCCAGCCTGCGGCCGAACGCGGTCCGCCGCAGGCGCCGGTCGATGCCCCGGAAGCGGCGCCTGCGGCGGCCGTCGGTCTCCGGTTCGCCGGTCTGGGCGAGCCGGGCGACCAGGGCCGCGCGCTGGGCGGCGCCGCTCGCGTACAGCTGGATGCCGAGCACGGCGAGGACGCAGCAGAGCAGCGCGACACCGGTCACCAGCCAGGTGAGTGGGTTCATCTCCGTCCTCTCCTACTTCGCTTCTCGGGTGGCGAGCTGGTCGTCGGACGCGGCGACGCCGAACGCCTGCGGGATCGGCTGGCCCGCCAGGTAGAGCCGGTCGGCGACGCGTCGCGGCAGCGGGTGGTACGCGTACGCGCCGTAGACCCGTCCGTCGGCCGCGAGCGGCTGGGCGCGGAAGCGGCAGACGGTGGCGAGGGTGAAGCGTTCGCGCCCGTTCGACGCCAGGATGGCGATCTCGGTGATACGCCGGGTGCCGTCCGCGTGGCGGGTCAGCTGGACGAGGACGTCGACGGCGCTGTTGATCTGGTCGCGGAGCGCCTCGAAGGGGACTTTGACCTCGGACATCGAGGCCAGTGTCTGGAGCCGCATCAGGGCGTCCTCGGCCGAGTTGGCGTGGACGGTGGCGAGGGAGCCGTCGTGTCCGGTGGACATCGCCTGGAGCATGTCGAGGGTCTCGCCGCCGCGGACCTCGCCGACGATGATGCGGTCGGGGCGCATGCGCAGGGAGTTGCGGACGAGGTCGCGGATGGTGACCTGGCCCCGGCCCTCGATGTTCGGGGGCCGGCTTTCGAGGCGGATGACGTGGGACTGCTGGAGCTGGAGTTCGGCGGAGTCCTCGATGGTGATGACCCGTTCGCCCTCCGGGATCAGTCCCGAGAGCGCGTTGAGGAGGGTGGTTTTTCCGGTGCCGGTCGCGCCGGACACGATCACGTTGAACTTCGCCTGGACGAGTCCCGCGAGCAGGAACAGCATCTGTTCGTCGAGCGAGCCGAGGCCGATCATCTCGCGCAGGGTGTACGCGCGGGGGAAGCGGCGGATGGTCAGCGTCGCGCCGGTGAGGGAGAGCGGCGGGATGATGACGTTGACGCGCTCGCCGGACGGCAGCCGGGCGTCGACCATCGGGTTGGACTCGTCGACGCGTCGGTTGACGGTGGAGACGATGCGTTCGATGGTCTGCATCAGCTGTTCGTGGGAGGCGAAGCGGAGCGGCAGCAGTTCGACCCGGCCGGCCCGCTCGATGAAGATCTGGTCGGGTCCGTTGACCATGATCTCGGTGATGGAGGCGTCTTCGAGGAGGGGTTCGAGGACGCCGAGGCCGAGCGCCTCGTCGACGACGCGGCGGATGAGCTGGGCCCGCTCGACGGTGGACAGGACGGGGCCCTCGCGGCTGATGATGTGTCCGAGGACGCGTTCGAGGCGGGCGCGTCGCTCGGCGGCGGCGAGGGCCGACATCTCGGTGAGGTCGATCTCCTCCAGGAGCTTGGCGCGGAAGGACGCGACGAGATGGCCGTCCTCGCGTCCTCCGGGGCCGTTCTCCTCGGGGGCGCTGATGCGGGACCGCAGGCTCATGACTCGTCCTCCTCGGGCAGGGGCAGGGTGGCGCTCCTGCGGACGTCGCCGAAGTCCCAGAAGGGGACGACGGACGGGATCCGTACGGTGACGGTCGCCACGGCCTGGTCGCCGCCCGCGTCGACGTCGACTCCCGCGCGTGCGGCGATCCAGTCGCTCATGGCCGCCCTGCCGGCCGCGCCCGGGGCGAGCGTCATGTCGTCGTGGGTGGCGGCCCGGGCGGCGGCGCGTGCTCCGGTGCCCGCCTGCTGGGCGGCGTATGCGGCGATTCCGAGTTGGATACCGGCGAGGGCGACGAGCAGCAGGATGGGGAGGAAGCCGAGGTACTCGATCGCCACCTGGCCCCGGTCACGTCTCCTCACGGCCCCTCCCCCTCTTCCCTGACGGCTCCGGCCTCACCGGTCACGGTGAAGGGGAAGCTGATCGCGCCGGGGAACAGCACCGGCACCTTGAGGCGTACGGTCGCGGTCACCATGTCCCCCGAGCCGGACGGGCCGCAGGACACCGAGGCGCCCGAGGCCCACGCCCCGTCCAGGTGACGCGTCCCGGCCGCCCGGCAGTCGCCGTCGACGGCGCCCGCGCGTACCGCCTCGTCGGCCGCGTTGCCGGCGAGGGTGAAGGTGTAGCCGACCAGGACGGCCTGCCAGAGCAGGACGAGCGTGAGCAGGATGAGCGGCACCATGCCGAGGAACTCGACGGCCACCTGTCCCCTGTCGCGGATCGGCGCGTCCCGGTACGCGGGCATGGCTCAGCGACCTTTCCCGCGGCGGCGCAGCCCCAGCGATCCGCGGTCGTCCCCGCGCGTGAGGGCGAGCTGCTTCCCCGCGCCCGGGCCCGGGCCGATCGCGGCGCGCTGTGCGGCTGCCCCGGGTGTCCCGACCAGGCCCAGCTCGCCGGCGAGCGACCACAGGGCCTGCTTCACGCTGGACCGGGCGTCGAGTTCGTGCATGCGGCCGGCGTCGACGACGCCTTGGAGCTCCTTGAAGTTGGCGGGGACCGTGACGCCCGCGATCCGGGTCCCGGTGATCTTCTGGATGAGGGCGGGCTGGATCTCGGTGGAGCGCGTGTAGCGGTTCACCAGGACGGTGCTCTCCTCCGCCTTGCGGATCTGGAGCCGGTCCCACATCCGCACGGTCCGCTTGGCGGCCCGTACCGCGACCACGTCGGGGGTCGTGACCAGGAGCGCCGTGTCGGCCATCTCGACGGCGACGGCACCGGCGCCGGTGAGATGGGTGCCGCAGTCGATGACCACGACGTCGTGGCGGGAGCGCAGCGCGCCGACGATCTTGCGGGCGGCGCGGTCGGGGACGTCCTCGCCGCGTTCGCCCTCGCCGGGGGCGAGGAGCAGGGCGATGCCGGTCTCGTGGGTGAAGACGGCGTCCTGGAGGACCCGGGGCGAGATGTCGTCGACGGCCGCGAGGTCGGCGACGGAGCGGCGGAACTGGACGTCGAGGTAGGAGGCGATGTCACCGCCCTGGAGGTCCATGTCGACCAGGGCGACGTTGCGGCCCGAGGCTCGGGAGGCGAGGGCCAGCTGGACGGCGGTGACGGTGGTTCCGACGCCGCCCTTGGCTCCGCTGACGGTGACGACGGTGCCTCCGGGTCCGGTGAGGGCGTCGGCGCCGCTGCCGAGGTGCCGGCGGACTCCGACGGACCACTGGGCGGCGGCCTGGACCCGGCTGGCCAGTTCCTCGTAGCCGAGGGGGAGGGTGACCAGGCCGCGGGCGCCGGAGTCCATGGCGGCCGAGAAGAGGACGGGGCTGGCGTCGGAGGTGATGAGGACGACGCCGACGGCGGGGAAGCGGAGCGCGACCTCGCGGATGAGTTCGAGGGCCGGGACCGGGCCGATCCGCTCGTGGACGACGACGACTTCGGGCAGCTCGTCGAGGGACTCGGCGGCCAGCCGGGCGAGGGTGTCGAGAAGGTGGGTGGAGTCGGCGACGGGGGCGGCGGGTTCGGCGTCGGGGAGCTGGCTGAGCAGGGTGGTGACGGCCCGGGCCGCGTCGGGGTCGGCGACGGCCGGCAGGATCCTCGTGGTCATGACCGGCCTCACTTGTCCTTGTCGAGCGTGTAGGTGCGGTCGCGCGGGTCGACCGCGGTTTCGCCGCCGGGTGCGACGAGGGCGAGGCGTACGTGCTGGGCGAAGGACTCGGCGTAGGCGACGCGCTGGGTGTCGAGGGTGGAGAGCGCGAAGGTGATCGGGACGGCCTCGGTGTCGCGGCTGCTCCGGTTGTCGGGGTCGCTGATGGGGGTGAGCTTGCCGACGTCGAGGACGCGGGCGTTGGCGACGATCATCTTGGACTGGGCGGGCTGCCCGTCCTTCTCGCCGTCGAAGGTGGCGTAGATGTTGACGGTGGCGCCCGCGGTGATCTTGCCGGCGACCCCCGTGGCCGCGTCGATCATGATGGCGATCTCCTGCTGGCCGGGCTGGAGCGCCGGACGCTTGACGATCATGTCGGACTGGAGCAGGGAACCGGCCCGGAGGGTGGTGACGGCGATCTTGCCCTCTATCTGCGCGAGGTCGGTGACGGCGTTGTCCGAGAGCCAGCGCTCGGGCATCGAGATCTCCTCGAACTGCCCGGCGCTCAGCGGGGTGTAGGGCGCCACGTCCTTGCTGACCTGGTACGCCTTCACCTCGGGGCCGACCTTGGAGTTGACGTCACCGATCACCGACAGGACTCCGGCGAAGGCGCCCAGGGCACACAGGACGGACAGCAGCAGAAGCAGGACGCCACGGCGCTGGCGGGAATTCATGCCGTACAACCTCGATCGGTTCCGTGTGACTCAGCGGACAGGGGAAGTGAGCGCCCGGGGCTCGGCCGAGGCGGCGGGCGGTGCGGTGGCGGGCAGGGGGGCGGAGCAGAACCCGCAGCGGTCGCCGATGAGTTCCATCCGGCACCAGTGGCAGATCTCGCGGCGCACGGAGGAGACCAGGTGGTGGAGGACCGCGATGTCAGGGATGTGGGCGGCGAACTCGACCAGTCGGCCGGTGCCCCACCAGCGCGGTGACTCCGCGGGCAGCGGTGCCTCCTGGACGCCCTGGACCCGCCAGCGGGGTGCGAGGGTGCCGGTGGGCCATTCGGTCGGGAGCTGTCCGCGGGCCAGGACGAGCTGGGTGGCGAACTCGGGTCCGGCGGGCGGCTCGGCGCCCGGCACGATCCGGACGAGCTCGGGAACGGGCCCGGCGAGGACCGCGAACTGGGCGCCCGGCAGCCATCCCTTGAGGTGGGACTTGAGGCTCACCGGTACGCGGTCGAGCTTGGCGACGGAGCCGAGGACGGCCCCCGCGTAGATGTAGTGGGTGAGCAGCCGTGCGGCGGAGGCGATGACGCCGGGGCTGAAGTCGCAGGCGGACAGCTGCCGTAGCTGTCGGGCCAGGACGGCTGCGCCGAGCGGCGGCAGATCGGTCTTGACCAGGGCGATCCGGTCGCTCTCCAGGAGGGACCGCACGGCGTGCAGGCGCTGCTCCGTGGCGGACGGTACGGAGCTCGGGCAGACCACGATCACATGGCCGTACCGGTCGAGGAGCAGTTGGAGGTCGGCGACCGCGGCGGCCAGGGGCTGGGTCCCCGGCGCCGGCAGGACGGCGGCGGTGGGCGTCTGCTGGTCGGTCGGTGGCAGCACCAGATCGGCACTGGTGACCGCGATCGCTGTCGGCACGTCGGGCTCCCCGTCCCCATGTCCCCATGACTCACTGCGTTCACTGCGTTACTGCACAGCGCGGTGCTATCGCACCTTATCCACGGACCGTGGGCTGGTGAACACACAATCCGCCAAGCGCCAGGAGATTTCTGGGCCCGCACGGCCCTTGCGTCGGCCCGGACCTGGGCCTGGACCGGGTGGGCGGTGGGCCCCAGGGCCCACACGCCGACCTCGCCGCCCGCCCCCCGCTCCCTCCAGAGGTCTTGACAACTCGATTGGTCTGGACCAGCTTGTTCCCTCAGCGGTGGCCACCGTTCCGACCCTCCACACCCCCAACTCCCCCTCCGGAGGCAGCAAGTGGACCGCACCACCACACGCTCCCGCAGATGGATCGGCGGCGCCCTCGCGCTGGCCGTCGGTTCCGGGCTCGTCCTCGTCGGCGGCGCAGGCACCGCCCAGGCCGCGGACGTCAACGTGGCGAAGAACGCGGGCTTCGAGTCCGGCACCGCCAACTGGACCTGTACGGCGGGCAGCGGCTCCGCGGTCTCCTCGCCCGTGCGGACGGGCGCCGGCGCGCTCAAGGCGACCCCGGCCGGCCAGGACAACGCCCGGTGCAGCCAGGTCGTCACCGTCAAGCCCAACTCGACGTACACCCTCAGCGCCTGGGTGCAGGGCGGGTACGCCTACCTCGGCGCGACCGGCACAGGGACCACGGACGTCTCCACCTGGACTCCCGACAGCCCGTCCTGGAAGCAGCTGACCACCTCCTTCACCACGGGCGCGAGCACCACCCAGGTGACCGTCTACACCCACGGCTGGTACGGCCAGGCCGCCTACCACGTCGACGACGTCTCCGTCTTCGGCCCGGACGGCGGCGGCCCGGTCGACCCCGACCCGGTCGTCCCGGCCACCCCGGCCGGCCTCGCCACCGGCTCGATCACGTCCTCCTCGGTCGGGCTGAGCTGGAACGCGGTCTCCGGCGCCACCGGCTACAAGGTGTACCGGGACGGCGCCCTGGCGCAGACCGTCTCCGGAACCTCCGCCACCGTGACGGGCCTCGCGGCCAACACGACGTACCAGTTCCAGGTCTCGGCGACCAACGCCGCCGGCGAGTCGGCCAAGTCGACGGCCGTCTCGGCCCGTACGACCAACCCGGGCCCCGGCCCCTCGGTCCCCAAGCACGCCCTGACCGGCTACTGGCAGAACTTCAACAACGGGGCGACCGTCCAGAAGCTGCGGGACGTCCAGGCGCAGTACGACATCATCGCCGTCTCCTTCGCCGACTCGACGGCCACGCCCGGCCAGATCGTCTTCAACCTCGACCCGGCCGTCGGCTACGCCTCGGTCGCCGACTTCAAGGCCGACATCGCCGCGAAGAAGGCGGCCGGCAAATCGGTCATCATCTCGGTCGGCGGTGAGAAGGGGAACGTCACCATCAACAGTGACGCCTCGGCGACCGCCTTCGCGGAGAGCACGTACGCCCTGATGCAGGAGTACGGCTTCAGCGGGGTCGACATCGACCTGGAGCACGGCATCAACTCCACGTACCTGACGAAGGCGCTGCGCCAGCTCTCCGCCAAGGCGGGTTCGTCGATGGTCCTGACGATGGCCCCGCAGACCATCGACATGCAGAACACGGGCACCGAGTACTTCAAGACCGCGCTGGCCGTGAAGGACATCCTGACCGTCGTCAACATGCAGTACTACAACAGCGGTTCGATGCTCGGCTGCGACGGCAAGGTGTACAGCCAGGGCTCGGTGGACTTCCTCACCGCGCTCGCCTGCATCCAGCTCCAGGGCGGCCTCGACGCCTCCCAGGTCGGCCTCGGCGTGCCGGCCTCGACCCGCGGCGCGGGCAGCGGCTACGTCGACCCGTCGATCGTGAAGAACGCGCTGGACTGCCTGACCCGCGGCACCAACTGCGGCTCCTTCAAGCCCTCGCAGACCTGGCCGAACCTGCGCGGCGCCATGACCTGGTCGACCAACTGGGACGCGACGGCCGGCAACGCCTGGTCCAACGCCGTCGGACCGCACGTCCACAACCTGCCGTAGCCGGGACCGGCGGACGACGCCGGACCGGTGTACGACGACAGCGCCGCCACTCCCCTGGCGGCGCTGTCCGCGTTCCCCGACCGGGCGAGGAGGTCACCCCTGCAGGTAGCGGTCGAGCACCCGGTCCATCCGGTCCATCCACTCCTGTACGAGGGCGGCCCTGCCGCCGATCTCGCAGGTGTAGGCGCTGCCGTCGCGCAGCGTGACGACGACGCGCAGGCGCCGGCCCCACCGCTCCGACTCGTACTCCACCGAGCCGATCTCGTCCCACTCGAACTCGGCTTCCTCTCCGTGGAGTTCGAAGTGGACGCCGTCGGCGTCGGCGACGAGCGCGCAGTCGCTGTCGGCGATGATCAGCGCGGGGGCGGGCTCGGGCGGCCGGACGGGCATGGTCGGCAGCGCGGGAAGGGGGACGGCGTCCGCCACGGGCGAGGGCGTCCCCGCTTCGGCCACGACGGTCGGCGGCGCATGGGGCGCCCGCACGGGGGACGCCGGCACGTGGGTCGGCCTCCGGTCGACCGGGGACGCGTCGAGGGGGCGGGCGTCGAGCGGGCGGGCGTCGACAGGCGACGCGTCGACCGGCGACACGCCGGGCGGGGGTGCGTCGACCGGTGGGACGTCGGGCCGTGGCGCGTCCAGGGGTGGCAGGGCGTCCGCCACCCCGTCCCCGCGCACCAGTTCGTCCAGGATCCGGCCCGGGGAGGGCCGGGACGACGGGCTCTTGGCGAGGCAGGCGCCGACCAGACCGGCCAGGGCGGCGGGGACGCTCGACAGGTCGGGCGCCTCGTGGACGGTGCGGTACATGAGGCCCATCGGCGTGCCGTCCCCGAACGCCCTGCCGCCGGCGGCCGCCACGAGGACACCGCCCAGGGCGAACACGTCGGCGGCGCCCGTCACCTCCTCCCCGAGGGCCTGCTCGGGGGCGAGGTAGCCGGGGGTCCCGAAGGCGGTTCCGGTGGCGGTGAGCCGGGTCGACTCCAGGGCCCGGGCGATCCCGAAGTCCAGGACACGGGGCCCGTCGGCGGCCATGACGATGTTGCCGGGCTTGAGGTCCCGGTGGACCAGCCCGCAGGCGTGGATGGCCTCCAGGGCCTCGGCGAGCGCCGCGCCCAGAGCCCGGAGCCGCCGCTCGTCCATCGGCCCCTCGGCGGCGACGAGTCCGGCGAGGGTGGGTCCGGCGACGTAGGCGGTGGCGAGCCAGGGCGCCTCCGCGTCGGGGTCGGCGTCGACGACCTGCGCCGTGTGGAAGCCGCCGACCCGGCGGGCCGCGGCGATCTCGGCACGGAAGCGCTCGCGGAAGCCCGGGTCGGCGGCGAGTTCCGGCCGGGCCACCTTCACGGCGACGGCGCGGCCGCCGCGCGAGCGCGCCAGCCAGACGGTCCCCATGCCGCCCTCACCGAGCTTCCGCTCGATCTCGTACGTGCCGATCAGCATCCCCACGGGGGACAGTATCGCCGAAGCGGCCCGGGCCCGCCGGGGAGCGGGCGGAGTCACCAGGGGAGGTCGCGCACCTGCTGGACGCACAGCACCACGAACAGCAGCCCGGCCGCGGCGAGCATCGTGTTGCTCAGCGGCCCGTTGCGCCACTCGGCGGGCGTCCGGGAGGAGTTGAGGAGCCCCAGCAGGGTCAGCGCCAGGAACGGCATGAAGAAGGCGCCGACGACGCCGTACACGATGACGAGGCCGAACGGCTGGTCGAGGAAGAGCAGGGAGATCGGCGGGAAGGTCAGCCAGAGGAGGTACGCGCGGAACGGCAGCGACCTGTCGCGCTCCGTGCCGGCGGGCACGAGGGAGGGCCGGTAGTGCGCGACGAAGTCGGCGAACAACAGGCTGACTCCGTGCCAGACCCCGATGAGCGAGGTGAAGGAGGTGGCGAAGAACCCGATCAGGAAGAGCTTGGCGGTGGCGCTCCCGTACCGCTCGGAGAGGACGGCGCTGAGGTCGAGCAGTCCCTTGTCCCCCTTGGCGAGCGCGACGCCGGAGGAGTGCAGCAGCTCGGCGCCGACGAAGAGCATCGCGACGACGAAGATGCCGGTGGTGACGTAGGCGACGCGGTTGTCGAGCCGCATCACCTTCATCCAGCCGCTGTCCCGCCAGCCCTTGGCGTTGATCCAGTAGCCGTACGCGGCGAGCGTGATGGTGCCGCCGACGCCGCCGATCAGGCCGAGCGTGTAGACGAGGGAGCCGTCGGGGAGGACCGGGACCAGACCGGCGACGGCGTCACCGAGGTGGGGAGTGACCCGGACGGCCAGGTAGACGGTGACCACGAACATCACGCCGACCAGGACGGTCATGACCTTCTCGAAGACGGCGTACCGGTTGAACCAGACGAAGACCAGGCCGACAAGACCGCACAGCACCGCCCAGACCTTGAGGTCCAGGAGGCCGGGGAAGAGCGCCCCGAGCGGCAGGGCGCTGGACGACATCGCCGCCGCTCCGTAGACGAAGCCCCAGACGACGACGTAGCCGACGAAGTAGACGGTGGTCCACGAACCGAGGCTGCGCCAGCCGTCGAAGAGGGTACGGCCGGTGGCCAGATGCCAGCGGCCCGCCGCCTCGGCGAGGGAGATCTTGACGAGGCAGCCGATCACGGCGGCCCAGAGCAGGGTGTAGCCGAACTTCGAGCCCGCGATCAGCGTCGCGACCAGGTCCCCCGCGCCGACGCCGGTGGCCGCGACCACGATGCCGGGGCCGATGTACCGCCACCCGGCCTTGCGCGGGCGCGCGACGGCGTCACCGGTGCCCTCCTCCCGAGCGACCTCCGCCATGTCCGACCGCCTTTCACCCGTCCGCTGTGATCTGCTGGTTGGCCCAGTCACCCAAGCGTGTGCGAAGCGACAGCACAAGAGGGCGTGTCCGAACTTCGTCTTGACCCGTCCATGTCAGCATCGGACGATGTGCCCGGACACCCCGCACAGCTTGTCGCACACCCCCACACTCCCCACCCAGGAGACAGCATGCGACTTCGAACCCGCGGAAGAAGGTCCGCCACCCTCGCGGCCCTTCTGGCGCTCGCCCTCGCGGCGCCCCTCTCCGCAGGCGCGTACCAGGCCGGAGCCGACTCGGAGCCGACCGCCGCCACCGAGGAAGTGATCCGCCAGTACGAGATCCACGGCCCGTCCACCGTCGCCGAACGCACCGCGCTCGCCGCGACCGGCGTCTCCATCGACGAGACGGACGACCACAGCGTCGTCGTCAGCGCCAACTCCGCCCAGCTGCGCAAGCTCCGCGCGCTCGGCCACCGCCCGGAGGCGCTGCCGGCCCCGCCCGACCGCTCGGTCAAGGGTCTGTCGGCGCAGCCCTTCGACTTCCCGACCGCCGACTCCCGGTATCACAACTTCGCCGAGATGAACGCGGAGATCGACCAGCGCCTCGCCCAGTACCCGTCCATCATGAGCAAGCGGGTCATCGGCAAGACGTACCAGGGCCGGGACATCGTCGCCATCAAGATCAGCGACAACGTGGGCACGGACGAGGCCGAGCCCGAGGTCCTCTTCACCCACCATCAGCACGCCCGCGAGCACCTGACCGTCGAGATGGCCCTCTACCTGCTGCGCGAGCTGGGGGCCGGTTACGGCACGGACTCCCGGATCACCAACGTGGTCAACGGCCGCGAGATCTGGATCGTGCCGGACCTCAACCCGGACGGCGGCGAGTACGACATCGCCACCGGCTCGTACCGCAGCTGGCGCAAGAACCGGCAGCCGAACTCCGGTTCCAGCTACGTCGGCACGGACATGAACCGCAACTGGGACTACAAGTGGGGCTGCTGCGGCGGGTCCTCGGGCAGCAAGAGCTCCGAGACGTACCGGGGCGCGGCTCCCGAGTCGGCCCCCGAGGTGAAGGTCGTCGCCGACTTCGTCCGCTCCCGTGTGGTGGGCGGAAAGCAGCAGATCAAGGCGGGGATCGACTTCCACACCTACAGCGAGCTGGTGCTCTGGCCGTACGGCTGGACCACCGCGAACACCGCGCCGGGGATGACCCAGGACGACCGTGACGCCTTCGCGGCCGTCGGTCAGAAGATGGCCGCGAGCAACGGCTACACGGCCGAGCAGTCGAGCGACCTCTACATCACGGACGGGTCGATCGACGACTACCTCTGGGGCTCGCAGAAGATCTTCGGATACACCTTCGAGATGTACCCGGCCTCGTCCTGGAACGGCGGTTTCTACCCGCCGGACGAGGTGATCGAGCGTGAGACGAGCCGTAACAAGGACGCCGTCCTCCAGCTCCTGGAGAACGCCGACTGCATGTACCGCTCCATCGGCAAGGCATCGCAGTACTGCACCGCCTGACGCGCGGACGGGGGCGCCCCGGGATTCCCGGGACGCCCCCGCTCGACGACCGGGGCGCCCGCGCCGTCGGCCTCAGCTGACCAGTTCGTAGATGCTCCGGGCCGTCAGCCACAGGCCGATCAGCAGGGAGAGCGTGACGACCAGCTGTTCCTGGTGCCGCTCCAGCCAGGTCCGCAGGGCGTTCAGGCGGGCGTTCGCGCTCGCCGGCCTCCAGACCGCGTACATCTCCATGACGACCAGGCTGAGCGTGGCCAGCAGGCAGTAGCCGGCCAGGACGAGCCAGTCGGTGACGGTGGAGAGGTGTGCGTCGAGGGCGGTGGCGGCGCCGGCGCCGACCAGCGCCCAGGGCTGCAGCAGCCATGCGAGACCGGCTGCCGTGGCCGGGGACGCGTTGTCGATCCGGGCGGTCCAGCGCGGCGGACCGTGCGGGCGGGGCGGCCTGCGGCGGCGGTACGCGCCGTACAGCACCAGCGCCACGCCGATGGCGAGCTTCGCCGCGACGGCGGCGGTCGAGGGCGCGGTGTGCCGGGCCGGCGGCTGACCGCCGGTCAGCAGCACCACGACAGCGATCACCGCCACCAGATTGGCCAGCCAGGACAGCAGGAACGCCAGACCCTGACGCACGCCGCGCCGCGAGGAGAGCAGCAGGATGAAGGCGCTGTTGTGCAGAGGCCCCAGGGTGATGGCCGTGCCGATCAGCACCAGGTCGAGGACCATCGGGTCAGTCGCTCCTGGGTGTCAGGGCGGCTCGCCACCAGGGGGCGAGGGGCCGGCCGGCAGAGGAGTGCGGCACCGCCGCGGTGCCGCATCCCGACTCTGCAGCCGCCGACCCGGCCGGTCAAGCGGGCCACGCCCACGACGGGCGTGACGTGTGACGACCCCCTAGACCACCAGGCTGAGGGCGGCCGCGACCGCGAACCCGGCGAGCGAGAGCACGGACTCCAGGACGGTCCAGGACTTGAGGGTGTCGCGCTCCGAGATGCCGAAGTACTTGCTGACGATCCAGAAGCCGCCGTCGTTGACGTGCGAGGCGAAGATCGAGCCGGCCGAGATGGCCATGATGACCAGGGCGAGGAACGCCTGCGAGTGGTCGCCGCCCTCGACCAGCGGCAGGACGATTCCGGCCGTGGTGACGATGGCGACGGTCGCCGAGCCCTGCGCGACCCGCAGGACGAGGGATATCAGGTAGGCGAGGACGATCACGGGCAGGCCGACGTCGTTGAAGGTGTCGGAGAGCGCCTGGGCGACGCCGCTCGCCTTGAGGACCGCGCCGAAGACCCCGCCGGCGCCGACCACCAGCAGGATGTTGCCGACCGGCTTCAGCGACGACGTGGACACCTGCTCCAGGGACTTGCGGGACCAGCCGCGCTTGATGCCGAGCAGGTAGTACGCGAGGAACAGCGCGATGGTCAGGGCGACGAAGGGGTTGCCGAAGAACTCGATCACGGAGCGGGTGGTCGACTCGTCCAGGGCGATGGAGGAGAACGTCGCGGCGAGGATGAGGACCAGCGGCGTACCGATGATGAGGAGCACGGTGGCGAGGGGGACGGGCGCCTCGGAGGCACCGTCCTTGCGCTCGGCCGCGACCTGCGCCTTGGCGTCCTCCGCGGCCTCCACCATGTCCTGCGGGACCGCGACGAAGATGCGCTTGCCGATCCAGGAGGCGTAGGCCCAGGCGGCGAGGACGGCGGGGATGCCGACGACGATGCCCATGAGGATGACCCAGCCGAGCGAGACGTGCAGCAGTCCGGCGGCGGCGACGGGACCGGGGTGCGGCGGAAGGAAGGCGTGGGTCATGGAGAGACCCGCGAGGAGCGGCATGCAGTAGAGGAGGATCGATTTGCCGGACCGCTTGGCGGCCACGTAGACGATCGGCGCGAGGACGAAGATGCCGACGTCGAAGAAGACCGGGATGCCGAAGATCAGTCCGGTGAGACCCATCGCGAGCGGCGCCCGCTTCTCGCCGAAGAGGCCCAGCAGGCGGCTGCTCAGCACCTCGGCGCCGCCGGAGACCTCGAGTATCGCGCCCAGCATGGTGCCGAGGCCGATGATGATCGCGACATGGCCGAGGATGCCGCCCATGCCGGTCTCGATGACGGAGGTGGCGGCGGAACGCTGGACCGTGCCGAAGAGCTCGGTGACCGAGAGGCCCGCGGCGAGGCCGACGCTGATCGAGACGGCGAGCAGCGCGACGAAGGGCTGCAGCCTGACCTTGATGATCAGGAAGAGGAGGAGGGCGATACCGAGCGCGGCGACGGTGAGCAGTCCTGCGGTGCCCGGGATCAGCGGCAGAAGACCACCGGTGTGGGGTGGGGTCTCGGCGGCGGGGGGTGCGGCGGCGAGCAGCAAGGGGGACCTCGTTTTTGGGTAGGGGGGAGCGCGGCACGGCGTCCGGGGGCGGACGCCGTGCCGTGGAGCGGCGGTTTCAGGAAGATCAGTCCGGGTCAGCCGAGGACCGCGAGGGCGTCGATCTCGATGAGGAGACCCTGGGGGAGGCCGACGTATACCGTCGTGCGGGCCGAGGCGGGCGCCTTGAGGCCCTGCTCCTCGAAGTACGCGTTGTAGATCTCGTTCATCTCGGCGAAGTGGTCGACGTCGGTGAGGTAGACGCGCATCATCATGACGTCGTCCCAGCTCGCGCCCCCCTCCTCCAGGATCGCCTTGACGTTGGCGAAGGTCTGGAGGGTCTGCTCGCGCAGGGTGGGCCCGGCCGGCGTGGGCGCCTGGCCCTCGACGGCGGGGAGGAAGCCGACCTGGCCGGCGACCTGGAGGATGTTGCCCTTCTTGACGCCGTGCGAGAACTTCGCGGGCGGGGCGGTGTGGGTGGCGGGGGTCAGGGCGATCTTCTCGGTCATGTCCGGTCCTTGGTAGCGGTGTTGCCTGAGTAGTCCCGGCTGATGGCGTCGGCGGTGCGGCGCACCAGCGGGAGCAGGGTGAGGAGTTCCTCGGCGGTCACGACCACATTGGGCGCCGAGACCGACATGGCGGCGACGACGCGGCCGTCGGCGCCGCGGATGGGGGCGCCGATGCAGTTGATGGACTCCTCGTGGCCACCGAGGTCGGTGGCCCAGCCCTGTTCGCGTACGGTCGCCAGCTCCTTGAGGAAGGCGGCGGCGTTGGGGATCGAACGGGGCGTGTACATGGGGTAGTCGAGCTTGGCGGCGATGGCGCGCCGCTCGGGCTCGGGGAGGTCGGCGAGCAGCAGCTTGGCGACGGCGGCGACGGTGATCGCGACGGGCTTGCCGATGCGGGAGTACATCCGGACCGGGTAGCGGCTCTCGACCTTGTCGATGTAGAGGACCTCGCCCTCCTCGTGGACCGCGAGGTGGACGGTGTGCCCGATCTGCTCGTTGAGCGCGGTGAGGTGGGGGTGGGCGATCTCGCGGATGTCGAGGTTCTCGACGGCTTCCTGGGCGAGCGCGAAGAGGCGGGCGCCGAGGCGGTAGCGCTGGTCCTGCTGGCGGTAGACGAGACCGTGCTCGTGCAGGGTGCGCAGCAGCCGGAGCGCGGTGGACTTGTGCACCCCGAGCCGGTCGGCGACCTGGCCGAGGTCGGCGGGGCCCTGGGCGAGCAGCGGCAGGATGCTCAGCGCGCGGTCGACGGTCTGGCTCATGGCGTACGTACCTCCTGGTCGTCCCCCGTCCAGCCGGGGCCGAGGTGCAGTCTCCCCCAGCTCTCGTCGTCGAGGGCGACCAGCCGGTCGGCGTGTGCGATCCACGAGTTGTGCCGGGGGGCGGTCGCGCCAGGAGTGCCGGCCGGGTGACGGGCGGGCGGGGCGCCGAGGTCCCCGGGGACGGTGAGGGTGGCGGCGGCCATGAGGTGGCCGTGGCGGATCCGGTCCGGTACGGACAGTCCCCGAAGGGTGCCCGAGAGGAACCCGGCGGCGAAGGCGTCCCCGGCCCCGACGGCCGCGACGACGTCGACGCGGGGGGCGGGGACGGTGGTGACGAGGTCCGCAGCGGCCTGCCCGGGGGCCTTCGGTCCGTGCGCGAACACGACGGCGCCCGCGGCGCCCCGCTTCACCACGAGGATCCGCGGCTGCGGCAGCGCGGCCCGTACGGCCTCCGCTCCCACGACGCCCCAGGCTTCCTCGGCCTCGTCCTCCCCCACGAACACCACGTCCGCGCCGCGCGCCAGGTCGAGGAGCACCCGCCCGCCGGCCGGCGCGTCCGGCCAGAGCCCCGGCCGGAAGTTCACGTCGAAGGAGACGAGCGGCCGGCCCGCCCTCGGCGCGGTCAGCGAGCGCGTCAGCGCCAGACAGTCGTCCGACAGCGCCGCGGTGATCCCGGACAGGTGGAGCACGCGCCCGTCCGCGACGGAGTCGTACGGCACGGTCGCCGGCGACATCGCCGACGCGGCCGACCCGGCCCGGTAGTACGCGACCTCGTGCCCGGCGGTCGCCCGGTCCGTGGCGGTGCGGAAGTAGAGGCCCGTCGGCCGCTCGGTGTCCCGCCGCACCGCGGTCACGTCGACCCCGTACGCCCCGATCGCCTCCACCAGGTGGTCGCCGAAGCCGTCGGCGCCCACCCGGCTCACCCACTTCGCCCGGTGCCCCGCCGCGGCCAGCGCGCATGCGACGTTGGACTCGGCGCCGCCGATGGTGCGGGCGAACGAGGGGGCGTCGGCGAGGCGGCCCGGCCGGGAGGGCAGGAAGGTGACCATGGACTCGCCGAGGCAGACGACGTCCACGGGCGGCGCGTCCACGGGCGGGGCTCCGGTCACGGGCGGACTCCTCGTGGATCATGCGGGTCCATTGACCCGGCGTTGGCCCGGATGTTAGACAGCAATAAGCGATATGCGCAATGACTGTTGCACATGGTGCAACAGCCTCGATCAGGAGGACCCATGCCCGCCGACCGGCCCACCCCACAGCTGGCCCACGAGCGCGTCGACCACCGCTTCAAGGCCCTGCCCCCGGACGCCGACGGGCTGACCGTCGGCGAGCTGGCCGCCCAGCGTCGGAACCTGTTCACCGGCGGCTTCACCACCCCGGTCCTCGCCCTCTCCGCGGAGTCCGTCGAGCACAACCTCCGCCTCCTGGAGGTCTACGCCGAGCGCCACGGCCTCGCCTTCGCCCCGCACGGCAAGACCTCGATGGCCCCGCAGCTCTTCGACCGCCAGCTGGAGCACGGCGCCTGGGGCATCACCGCCGCCGTCCCGCACCAGGTCCGCGTCTACCGTGCTCACGGCATCGCCCGGATCTTCCTCGCCAACGAACTCGTCGACGCGGTCGCCCTGCGCTGGCTGGCCTCCGAGCTCGACGCGGACCCCGGCTTCCGCTTCCTCTGTTACGTCGACTCCGTGCGCGGGGTCGAGCTGATGGACGCGGCGCTCACCGAGGCCGGCGCGCGCCGCCCGGTGGACGTCGTCGTCGAACTCGGCGCCGGCGAGGGGGCCCGGACCGGTGCCCGGACCGAGGCCGACTGCGCCGCCGTCGCCGACGCCGTCGCGGCGACCACGACCCTGCGTCTGGTCGGCGTCGCCGGCTACGAGGGCGAGGTCCCGCAGGCCACGTCCGAGCGGGTGCACGAGTGGCTGAACCGCCTCGTCTCCCTCGCCGCCGACTTCGACAAGGCGGGCCGGTTCTCCCCCGGGATCGAGGAGATCGTCGTCAGCGCGGGCGGCAGCGCCTGGTTCGACGCGGTCGCCGACGTCTTCGCGGGTATCCCCGAACTCTCCCTCCCCGTCCTGAAGCTGCTGCGCTCCGGCGCCTACGTCTCGCACGACTCCGGCCACTACCGCGACCTCACCCCCTTCAACCGGGTCCCCGAGGAGGGCGCGCTGGAGCCCGCGTTCCGGCTCTGGGCGCAGGTCGTCTCCCGCCCGACGCCCGAGCAGGCCTTCACCAACGCGGGCAAGCGCGACGCCGCGTACGACCTCCACCTCCCCGAGGCGCAGGTCGTCCGCGACGCCCGCACGGGCGCGGTCCGCCCCGCCGACGGCATCACCGTCACCGGCCTCTCCGACCAGCACGCCTGGGTGCGTACCGAGCGGGGCGCCGAGCTGGAGGTCGGCGACTGGCTGGGCATGGGCCTGTCCCACCCGTGCACGTCCTTCGACAAGTGGCAGCTGATCCCCCTGGTCGAGGCGGACGGCACGGTCGTCGACTACATCCGCACCTTCTTCTAGAGGAGCCGCCACCATGGACCTCGTCATCCGCGACGTGGACGTCATCGACGGCTCCGGCGGGGACTCGTACCGCGCCGACGTCGCCGTCGACGGCGGCCGGATCGCCGCCATCGTCAAGGAGGCCGCGGCGGCGGGCTGTCAGCGCCCCACCGCCCGCCGTGTCCTCGACGCCGAGGGCCTCGCTCTGTCCCCCGGCTTCATCGACATGCACGCCCACAGCGACCTCGCGCTGCTCCGCGACCCCGAGCACACCGCGAAGGCCGCGCAGGGCGTCACCCTCGAAGTCCTGGGCCAGGACGGGCTGTCGTACGCGCCGGTCGACGACCGCACGCTCGCGGAGGTCCGCCGGGCCATCACCGGCTGGAACGGCGACGGTTCCGACATCGACTTCGACTGGCGCACCGTCGGCGAGTACCTGGACCGTCTCGACCGCGGGATCGCGGTCAACGCGGCGTACCTGATCCCGCAGGGCACGGTGCGGATGCACGCGGTCGGCTGGGAGGACCGCCCGGCCACCGAGGCCGAGCTGGACCGGATGCGGCAGCTCGTCGCGGAGGGCCTGGAACAGGGCGCGGTGGGCATGTCCTCGGGGCTGACGTACACCCCGGGCATGTACGCTCCCGACTCCGAACTCGCCGAACTCTGCGAGGTCGTGGCCCGGTACGGCGGCTACTACTGCCCGCACCACCGCTCGTACGGCGCCGGGGCGCTCCAGGCGTACGAGGAGATGGTGGCCCTCACCCGGGACGCGGGCTGCGCGCTGCACCTGGCGCACGCGACGATGAACTTCGGCGTGAACAAGGGCAGGGCGCCGGAGCTGCTGGCCCTCCTCGACGGGGCCCTCGCCGACGGCTGCGACATCACCCTCGACACCTACCCGTACACGCCGGGCTGCACGACCCTCGTGGCCATGCTGCCGAGCTGGGCGAGCGAGGGCGGACCGGAGGCGGTCCTGGCCCGGCTCCGGGATCCGGAGACCTCGGAACGGATCCGCCACCACCTGGAGGAGATCGGCTCGGACGGCTGCCACGGGGTGCCGATCGAGTGGGACACGATCGAGATCTCGGGCGTGAGCGACCCGGACCTGGTGTCGTTCGTGGGCAGGACGATCGCCCGGTCCGCCGCGACGCGCGGGGAGGCCCCGTGGGTCACGGCCCGCCGCCTCCTGATCGACGACCGGCTGGGCTCGACGATCCTCCAGCACGTCGGCCACGAGGAGAACGTCCGCACGATCATGCGCCACCAGGTCCACACCGGCGGCTCGGACGGCATCCTGCAGGGCCTCAAGCCGCACCCCCGGGCCTACGGGACGTTCCCGGAGTACCTGGGGAAGTACGCGCGGGAGGAGGGCGTGCTCTCGCTGGAGGAGTGCGTGGCCCACCTGACCTCCCGCCCGGCGGCCCGGCTCCGCCTCCCGGACCGGGGCCTGGTCCGGGAGGGCTATGTGGCGGACCTGGTCCTCTTCGACCCGACGACGGTGGCGGCGGGCTCGACGTACGAGTCCCCGCGCACCTTCCCGGTGGGCATCCCGCACGTCCTGATCGGCGGGGAGTTCGTGATGGAGGACGGCAAGCGCACCGACGTCCTGGCCGGCAGGTCGATCCGGCGAACGCCTCTGTCGTGACGCGGTCGGCCCGCCCCCGGGACCTGGGGGCGGGCACCCGGAGCGCGGCCGCGTCACCGGCCGATTCCGGCGAGTCCGTCACCGAGCACCTTGGCGCCCAGGAGAATCAGCACGATCACCGTGATCACGGTGCTGTTGGCGGCCATGAACCGCCGGACACCCTCCAGGAACGCGCCCGCCCGCCGGCCTCCGGCGAACTCGACGGCGACCGCCCCGAGGACGGTGCAGGAGCCGAGGAACACGAAGACGGCGACGGCACCACGAGATCGACGTCGTGGGGGCCCGCTTCGGCGACCGCCGTGGCGGCCGACGCCGTCAGGACGAAGTTCTTCGGGTTGGCGCCCGACAGGAGCACGCCGAGGAGCAGGGACCGCCCTGCTGTGACGTCGTCCAGCCGGGCCATCCACCGCGGCTCCTCGGCCACGTCGCCCGACCGCGGCCGCAGCCACCACTTGCGCACCCCGAGGACGACCAGCGCGGCTCCGGCGGCGACCCGGACCCAGTCCGCGACCGCCGACGAGGTGCTGTCGGGATCGTCGGCCGCTCCGAACAGCACCACGACGACGGTCGCCACGACCGCGAGTCCGGCGACCCAGCCGAGAGCGAACAGCACGCCGTGACGACGTCCGTGCCGGCCGGTCAGGATCAACACGACGACGATCAGCGGGAAGGGGCTCAGCGCGACGGCGAGTGCGGCGGGCAGCTGGGCCCCGATCGCCTGGAGCAGCATGGTGCGGCCTCCCTCCGGCACATCGGTCGCTCCGAGGTGCCTTCGGGACGGTATCGAGCAGCCGCCCGCCGAACGCCCGCCACTTCGCCGTGCGAACGGGTCATTGCCAGGTGCCGGCGGCCTCCCGCACCTCGGCTACGACGGCGTCGCGGCCTCGTCGGCAGGGGCCGTCCGGGGTGCCGGGGCCGAGGGCGCGGCCCCTTCGACGGGCCGGGGCCACGGCTCCCGCCGCGCCCACAGGAGTCCCAGTGCCAGCACGATCCCGGTCACCACGAACCCGTACCAGGGTGTGGACCCCGACGGTGCCGTCTCGTAGACAAGCGCCCCCGAGACGACCGCGAGCACCTGCCCCGCCCGTGAGTCCCACGCGACCGCCGCCACCACGCACACGCCCCACAGCGCGTACCAGGGCTGCACCATCGGCGACAGCGCCACCAGCGCCACCAGCGAGAGCCCCAGCCCCAGCACCGGGTCGATCCGCCCCCTCCAGGCCCGCCACGCGAGGGCCAGGATGATCACGACCGCCGCGAGGAGCCCCAGCTTCTGCACCACGCCCTTCACCGGATCGGGATCGTCCGCGAGCAGCAGCCCGAGACCCAGACCCACGTCGCTGGTCACCGACAGCGCGGTGTGGATGGCCCCGGCGACGCCCTGCGTCCGCACCCATCCGAACCCGGTTCCGGCCACTACGGTGGCCCCCGCGGCGACCGCCCCCGCGACGACCCCGGGGAGAACGAGTCCCTTGACCACGCCCCGTAGGCCACCGTCCCGCCGCGCGACCATCACTCCGATGAAGAGCAGCGCGACCGCCGCGGGCGACTTGATCATCATGGCCAGCCCGACGAGCACACAGCCGAGCACCCACCGCCCCCGCACCGCGAGCACGACGCCGCTCAGCATCAGTCCGATCATGAGCCCGTCGTTGTGCATCCCCGCGACGACGTGGACGAGCAGCAGCGGATTGAGCGCGGCCAGCCAGAGCGCTCCCCCGCCGCCCCCCAGCCCCCGCACGGCACGGACGATCAGCACGAGCGCGCCCAGAGCGATCAGTCGCATCCCGAACACGGCGGGCACGATCTCCCCGCCCGTCACCTTCACCACGGCCTGCGCGAGGACGAGGAAGACCGGCCCGTACGGAGCGGGGGTGTCGGTCCAGTGCCCGCCGACGCTCGCCGCCGCGTCCGCCCCGAGATCGCCCGGGCCGAGGACCGACGGCCCGCCCCCGTACACGTCGTGGCCCTCCAGGACCATGGCGCCCTGCGCGATGTAGCTGTAGACGTCCGCGCTGTACAGCGGCGGGGCGAGCACCAGCGGCGCGGTCCACCAGGCCAGCGTGGAGAGCACCCCGTCCCGCGCGGCCCGCACTCCGCGCGCCAGCAGCACCCCGTACCGCCACCACGCGACGACGAGGAGCGTCAGCCCCAGGTACGCGAGGAGCGCGCCGGCCACGGTCGCCGCGGATCCCCGGGCCTCCCAGAGCCCCCACGGCTCACGCTCGGGCAGCGTCCCGGCCGTGTAACCGCCCAGCGTGACCGCGAGCGCCCCGAACGCACCGATCCGGCGACATCCGGAGGGACCCCACGGACCGCTCCACCGCGACACGACCGCTCGCCTCACTGGGGCCGCTTCTGCTGCCCGGGAGCGGTGTCCGACTTCCCGGGCTTCTCACCCGTGGCACCGTCGTCCGGATCGGCGGAGGCGTCGTCCGACGCGGTGGCCGCCGCGTCGGGCGTACCGGAGGCACTGGGTCGGGCCGACGCGGACGCCGAGGCGGACCCGGACGGCTGCGACGCGGACGGTGCGGGCGTGCCGGTCCCGCCGGTCCCCGGGTCGCCCCCCGACGGATCGGGCTGGAAAAGCGCCGGCAGTCCCGGACGTCCGTCGTCCCCGGCAGGGGTCCCGCCGGTCTGACCGGAGCGGAACGCGCCGGAGACGACCGCGACCAGCACTCCGAGCGCGACGACACCGCCCCCGGCCAGCAGCCGGCCCGTCCAGGGGGCCCGCCGCGCCGTGGCATGACGGCGGCGCCCGGGGGCGCCGGCGGCTCGGTGATCCTGGGTGCTCATGGCGGCGAATTCTACGGAGCGTCCACACACGGGCCACACCCCGTCCCCACACCCGGCCGCACGGGCACCCGTCCCGTCCGTGGGCCCGGCCGTGCGGTCCACGTCCCGGACGCCGCGCCCGGGCGTTCCGCACCCCCGCCGACCTCGCGCTTCGCCCATCCCTTCCGCCCGACGTGTCCCAAAACACGAGGCGCCCCGCTCCGGCCCGCCGTAAGCTCTCGACATGCAGGTGATCCAGTCCACGAAGCTCGCCAACGTCTGTTACGAAATCCGGGGCCCGGTGCTCGAAGAGGCGATGCGGCTGGAGGCTGCGGGTCATCGCATCCTCAAGCTCAACACCGGCAACCCGGCCGCCTTCGGCTTCGAGTGCCCGCCGGCGATCCTCGAGGACGTCCTGCGCAACCTCGCCGACGCCCATGGCTACGGCGACGCGAAGGGCCTGCTCTCCGCCCGCCGCGCGGTGATGAGCCACTACGAGACCAAGGGCATTCCGCTCTCCGTCGAGGACATCTACCTCGGCAACGGCGTCTCCGAGCTGATCCAGATGTCGATGCAGGCGCTGCTCGACGACGGCGACGAGGTCCTCGTCCCCGCCCCGGACTATCCGCTGTGGACGGCCTCGGTCTCCCTCGCGGGCGGTACGGCCGTGCACTACCGCTGTGACGAGCAGGCGGACTGGATGCCGGACCTCGCCGACATCGAGCGGAAGATCACCGATCGCACCAAGGCGATCGTGATCATCAACCCGAACAATCCCACGGGCGCCGTCTACGACGACGAGATGCTCCGGTCCCTCACCGAGATCGCCCGCCGCCACAACCTGGTCGTCTGTTCCGACGAGATCTACGACAAGATCCTCTACGACGGCACCACGCACACCCCCACCGCCGCCATCGCGCCGGACCTGCTCGTCCTCACGTTCAACGGGATGAGCAAGAACTACCGGGTCGCCGGCTTCCGCTCCGGCTGGCTGGCGGTCTGCGGCCCCAAGAGCCACGCCACCTCGTACATCGAGGGGCTGACGATCCTCGCCAACATGCGCCTGTGCGCCAACATGCCCGCGCAGCACGCGGTCGCCGCCGCCCTGCAGGGCCGGCAGTCGATCGAGGACCTGGTCCTGCCCGGCGGCCGGCTGCTGGAGCAGCGCGACACGGCGTACGAGCTGCTCACCCAGATCCCCGGCGTGACCTGCGTGAAGCCGAAGGGCGCGCTGTACCTCTTCCCGCGGCTCGACCCGAACGTCTACAAGATCAAGGACGACCGGCAGATGGTCCTCGACCTGCTGCGGGCCGAGAAGATCATGGTGGTGCACGGCACCGGCTTCAACTGGCACGAGCCGGACCACTTCCGGATCGTCACGCTCCCGACGGCCACGGACCTGGCGGACGCGGTGACGCGGATCGGCCGCTTCCTGGACGGGTACGGCCAGCCGTAGCCCGCCCAGACCGGACCCCGCTCAACTTTAGATCGAATCTAAGCTAGGATGGCCGCAGAGCTACCGCAGGAGGCCGTCCCATGTACGAACCGATCCGCACGAAGTCGGTCCACCGGATGGCCGACGACGACCCGAACGCGTACCCGCACCGCTCCCGCGAGGAAGAGCTGGACATCCAGCTCGCCGGACACCTCGCCGCCCTGCTGGCCGTCACGGACGAGCTGGGCGACACGGAGGCCGGTGAGCTCATCGCCCGGCAGGTGGCCCGGCTGCGTGGCGCACCCCCGGCCCGGCACGCCGGGCTGAGCGGCTCGGACGCCCGGTCTCTGCACCAGCGCGCCCATGCCCTCGCGGGCCGCGCCCTGGTCGTCGCCGCCTCCCGGGCCGACACGGCCGTCGCGATCCTCGCCGCCGAGCGCATGGACGCGCACACCGCGGCGCTGGCCTCTCCCGAGCTGGTCAGCGCCCCCTGACGGCCCCGGGCCGCGTGCCGGGGAGGCGCGCGTCCCGGGTGCCACACATCCCCGGCGACCCGCGCGGGTCGGCCGCCCCGTCACGCTGAACGCCCTCCGATCGGGAGCCCGTTCGGCGCAAGGCCGGAAAAGCACCGGCCCCCGAGGCCGTGAGGGGGCATCGGGGGACCGGTGTGCATCGTGACGAGCCGTTCGTGACCCCACTGGTCAGGGCGGTGTTCGGGGCGACCCGTCACGAGTCTTGAGAGGCGGGATCAGCCCAGGCGCTCGACCAGCGCGCGGTACTCGTCCCACAGCTCCTTCGGGGTGTGGTCACCGAAGGTGTTCAGGTGCTCGGGGACCAGGGCGGCCTCCTCGCGCCAGACGTCGCGGTCGACCTTGAGCAGGAACTCGAGGTCCTCCGCCGGCATCTCCAGGCCGTCGGTGTCGAGCGAGTCGACGGTCGGCAGGATGCCGATCGGGGTCTCGACGCCCTCGGCCTTGCCCTCCAGGCGCTCCACGATCCACTTCAGGACGCGGCTGTTCTCGCCGAAGCCGGGCCAGACGAACTTGCCGGCCTCGTTCTTGCGGAACCAGTTCACGTAGTAGATCTTCGGGAGCTTGGCGGCGTCCGCGGTGGCGCCGACCTTGACCCAGTGGGCCATGTAGTCGCCCATGTTGTAGCCGCAGAACGGCAGCATCGCGAAGGGGTCGCGGCGCAGCTCGCCGACCTTGCCCTCGGCGGCGGCGGTCTTCTCGGAGGCGACGTTCGCACCGAGGAAGACACCGTGGTTCCAGTCGAAGGACTCGGTCACCAGCGGCACCGCGGAGGCGCGGCGGCCACCGAAGAGGATCGCCGAGATCGGCACGCCCTTGGGGTCCTCCCACTCCGGCGCGGCGATCGGGCACTGCGAGGCCGGGACGGTGAAGCGGGCGTTCGGGTGGGCGGCCGGGGTCTCGGACGCGGGCGTCCAGTCGTTGCCCTTCCAGTCCGTCAGGTGGGCCGGGGGCTCCTCGGTCATCCCCTCCCACCAGACGTCGCCGTCGTCGGTCAGCGCGACGTTGGTGAAGACGGCGTTGCCCCAGAGGGTCTTCATGGCGTTGGCGTTGGTGTGCTCGCCGGTGCCGGGCGCGACGCCGAAGAAGCCGGCCTCGGGGTTGATCGCGTAGAGGCGACCGTCCTCACCGAAGCGCATCCAGGCGATGTCGTCGCCGATGGTCTCGACCGTCCAGCCGGAGATCGTGGGCTCCAGCATGGCCAGGTTGGTCTTGCCACAGGCGGACGGGAAGGCGGCGGCCACGTACTTCGCCTCGCCCTGCGGCGGGGTGAGCTTGAGGATCAGCATGTGCTCGGCGAGCCAGCCCTCGTCACGCGCCATGACGGACGCGATGCGCAGGGCGTAGCACTTCTTGCCGAGCAGCGCGTTGCCGCCGTAGCCGGAGCCGTACGACCAGATCTCACGGGTCTCGGGGAAGTGCGAGATGTACTTGGTGGAGTTGCAGGGCCACGGCACGTCCTCCTGGCCCTCCTCCAGGGGGGCGCCCAGGGTGTGGACGGCCTTCACGAAGAAGCCGTCGGTGCCGAGCTCGTCGAGGACGGCCTGTCCCATGCGGGTCATGGTGCGCATGGAGACGGCGACGTACGCGGAGTCGGTGATCTCGACGCCGATCGCGGAGAGCGGCGAGCCGACCGGGCCCATGCAGAAGGGCACGACGTACATGGTGCGGCCACGCATCGAGCCCCTGAAGATGCCCTTGTCCCCCGCGAAGATCTCCTTCATCTCCGCCGGAGCCTTCCAGTGGTTGGTCGGGCCCGCGTCCTCCTCCTTCTCGGAGCAGATGAAGGTCCGGTCCTCGACGCGCGCGACGTCGGTCGGGTCGGAGGCGGCGTAGTACGAGTTCGGGCGCTTGATCGGGTCAAGCTTCTTGAACGTGCCCTTGGCGACGAGCTCCTCGCAGAGGCGCTCGTACTCGGCCTCGGAACCGTCGCACCAGACCACGGCGTCCGGCTGCGTGATCGCCGCGATCTCGTTCACCCAGGAGATCAGGTCCTGGTGCTTGGTCGGAAGGGTGGTGGGAGCCGCGTTCTCGCGCGCCACGATTGCTCCTTGATGAGGGGTTTTTTAGATGTCTGCCCCGTGGGGGCTGCGACCCGGATGCGTCGTAGCTGCTCATCCGGTGCCGACCGCACTCATTTGATCATCCGATGCATGCGCCCATATGTCCAGAGGGCCGCACACGTGAGCATCGCCACTCCTGTCCGGAACCTACGGGAGCGTAGATAGCATTCGGCTCATGACTTCAGCCGTGCCGGACGTGACCCGGATAGAGCACACCTCGTCCCACCCGCATCTGCTGAAGCCACGGCTCAGGGGCTGGCTGCACGCGGGGATGTTCCCGGCGGTGATCGTCGCGGGCCTCACCCTCGTCGCGCTCTCCGACTCCCCGCGGGCCCGCATCGCCTGCGGGATCTACGTCCTCACCGCCTGCCTGCTCTTCGGCATCAGCGCGCTGTACCACCGCGGCAACTGGGGTCCGCGCGGCGAGGCCGTCCTGCGGCGCCTCGACCACGCCAACATCTTCCTGATCATCGCCGGCACCTATACCCCGCTCACGCTGCTCCTCCTCCCCGACTCCACCGGGCGGCCGCTCATGTGGGCGGTCTGGGTCGCCGCCGCGGCCGGCATCGCCTTCCGGGTCTTCTGGGTCGGCGCGCCCCGCTGGCTCTACACGCCCTGCTACATCGCGATGGGCTGGGCCGCCGTCTTCTTCCTGCCCGACTTCATGCGGGCGGGCGGCATCGCGGTCCTCGTCCTGGTCATCGTCGGCGGACTGCTCTACAGCGCCGGCGGCGTGATCTACGGCATGAAGCGGCCGAACCCGTCACCCCGCTGGTTCGGCTTCCACGAGGTCTTCCACTCGCTGACCCTCGCGGCCTTCATCGTCCACTACGTGGGCATCTCGCTGGTCGCCTACCAGCACGCCTGAGCCGCACAATGACGGCCATGGCCGCCGAACCGACCCCTCAGCCCAGCCTGCGCGAACGCAAGAAGCTCAGGACCCGCGCCGCGATCCGCCGGGCCACCTACCGGCTCGTCGCCGAGCAGGGGTACGAGGCGGCCACCGTGGACCGCATCGCGGCGACCGCCGACGTCTCCCCCTCCACCGTGGTGCGCTACTTCCCGGTCAAGGAGGACATCCTCCTCACCGACGAGAGCGACGCCGTCCTGGAGGCCCGGCTGCGGGCCCGGCCCGCCGGCGAGGAGCCCCTGGAGTCCCTGCGGGCCGTCGTCCTCGACGCGGTCGCGACGGCGCTCGCCGAGGAACCGGAAGAGACCCGGCTGCGCGCCCGGGTCATGGTCGAGGTCCCGGCCGTACGGGCCCGGCTCACCGAGACCGCCGCCGAGACCGCGCAACGGATGGCCCGCGCCCTCGCCGAGCGCACCGGCCGGGACGCCGACGACCTGGAGGTACGGGTCTTCACGGCGGCCGTCCTCGGCGCCCTGCGCGAGGCGACCGTCTACTGGGCCGAGCGCGGACAGACCGACGACCTGGTCCGCCTCCTCGACCGGACCGTCGACACGCTCAAGGGTGGGCTGTCGCTCCGAGCGCTCCCCTGACGACCCGTCCCGACTCGGGGTTGTCCGCGCACCCCCACACTCCGTGCGGGCAGTAGTCCGTGAAGGTCTGGTAGACCGGCCGGTGCCGCGCGAACCAGTCGAGCATCCCCCGCACGTACGCCGGATTGTCGCCGTTGCGGAAGAGTCCCCATTCCGGGTACGAGACGGGCTTGCCGTGCTCGGCCGCGAACCGCACATGGTGCGCGAGCCCGAAGTCCTCGGTGACCTGTCCCTCGAAGGAGAGCCCCTCGGGCTGGTCGTAGGCGTCGAGCCCGATGATGTCGACGTGGGCATCACCCGGGTAGCAGCGCGTCCACTCCACCGCGTCCCGCCCCCGGCTCGCGGTGAAGTCGAACCGGAACCGCTGCCCGGGCACCGCGCGCAGCACGTCCACGACCCGCCGCCAGTACGCCTTCCAGCTCTCCGGGTCCGGTCCGCAGCGATGGCTGTAGGTGGTGCCGTTCATCTCCCAGCCGAGCACCAGCACCGCGTCGGAGAGCCGGTGCTCGACGAGCCGCTCCCCCAGGGTCCGGAAGTGGCCGTCGTACGCGCCCGCCGCCCCGCGCCGCAGCCCGGCCCTGACCTCGGCGTCGGCCAGCCCCTCCTCGTTCCGGTCGAGCAGCGGCACGTTCAGGACGAAGAGCCGCCCCGGCCCGGCCTCCTTCCAGCGCGCCCAGGGCTCGAAGAGCGCCGGGTGACCCTCGATGTTGGACCAGCGGTCGCCGGGCAGATAGGTGTGTCCGACGCTCAGCGACGCGCCGCCGAGCCAGCGCTCCACCTCCGCGATCCGCTCCACGCCCGCCTCGTCGGAGCCGGTGAAGAAGCCGGAAGGCACCGTCGCGGGCAACGGGTCGGGAGCGGCCGGCTCCGCGAGGTGCCGGGAGCCCGGCGCGATGCGCCCGTCGGGCAGCGCGAGCGCGAGAACGGCCGCGAGCAGCACGATCAGTGCGGCCCGCGGCCAGGAGAGGAGGGCCACGTCAGCTGGTCCAGAAGTCCCACCATCGGGTCAGGATCAGCATCCCGATGATCCCGATGTGCAGGACGGGCAGCGCGAAGGTGAAGTCCTCGAAGAACCCCTTCACGGCGGGGGGCGCGGGCAGCACGCCGGTACGGACGTTGTGCGAGGTGACGTACCAGAACATGACGATCGTGGCGGCCCAGGCCAGGCAGCACCACAGGCAGAGCGCGTTGATCTCGTACAGCGACTGGTGCATCAGCCAGGTGCAGAACCCGACGCCGAACAGCATCCCGGCGTTCAGTCCGAGCCAGTACCAGCGGCGGTGGCGGGCGCCGGCGAGGATGCCGGCGCCGATCGCGACGACCATCCCGTACGTCACGAGCCCGAGCATCGGGTTCGGGAAGCCGAACACCGTCGCCTGCTCGCTCTTCATGATGTTGCCGCAGGACACCACCGGGTTGAGGCTGCAGCCCGGCTGGAAGTTCGGGTCCTCCAGGAGCTTGAACTTGTCCAGCGTGATCACCCAGCCGGCCAGCACCCCGGCCGCCCCGGTGATCATCAGCAGCAGACCGAGGGCCCGGCTCGCACCGATCGTCCCGGCGCTCTCCCGGGCCTCGTCCTGGCGCTGCCCCGGCACCCCGCCCCGTACGTTGACCGTCGCCATGACGTGCCCCCTCTCCGCTCAGCCCTGCAGCCGCCGGACGGGCAGCCGGAGGTGCGCCGCGGCCCCGACGACCTCGTCGTCGGTGACGAAGGCATGCAGCCGCTCCGGCGTGACCGTCTCTCCGGGCACCGCGTCGGGCCAGGGCCGTACGGAGCAGATGAGGAAGGCCTGCCCGGTCTCGTGCACGGCCGCCTCCCACTCCGCCGGAACCGGCACCTGCGCCTTCAGGAACGGCAGGGTGAGCACGGCCCGCTGGGCCTCGACGAGCAGATGGGCACCGGTCGCCCGCTCCACCGCGGTGTCGACGACCCGGTCCCCGAGCGGCGCGCCCATGCCGTCGAGGGCGGCGCGCATCGCCTCTTCGCCGGCCTCGGGGCCGTCGCGGCCGTCCCCGAGCGAATACACCATCAGAAAGGGAGTGACGGGCGTGTCGGCGGTGGGCCCGACGGTCCACGGAACGACGGTGAGCGTCCCGAACGGGGATTCGCTGCGTACCGAGGAAACGACATTGGAAGAGGTCATGAATCCGGATGCTAGTGGCCGAACAGCCGTAACCCCGGACCGAATTCACTCGATCGGCCGACATTCATCCCGCTGGCATGTCGCTCGCAACGAAGTCGGGTTTCCATCGTTGTGCCCTGAGGGCTCCCCCTACCTTCGGCCGGGGGTGCCCAGCCGACATCAGGAGGCCACTCATGATCGTCACGCGCCGCGTCGCCCTGCGGTCCCTTTTCACCCTGACCGTCGCCGCGTTCACCGGCGGCGCGCTGGCCCGTATCGCCACCGCGCCGCGCCGTGCCCCCGTCGCCTCGGACGACGCCTTCGACGAGATGTACGGGGGCCGTCGCATCCAGGCCCGTCCCACCTCCGCCGGGGTGCCGGAGGTCCTCGTCGACGGACGGCGGCTGCATCTGATGCGCTGCGCGGCCGGCGGCTACCTCACCCCCGTCGACCACTACCAGACCTATCCGACGCCGCTGGCGGCCACCCGCGCGGCCGTGGACGAGCTGGGGTCCGCCCGGCTGAGCCGCTTCGCCGCCGCCCACGGTGTCCACCCGGGAGGGAGTTCGCGTGGTGTACACACGTAAGAACCAGCGCGATCTGACGGGCGCCGAGCGGCGGAAGTTCGTCGCCGCGGTCCTGGAGCTCAAGCGGACGGGCGCGTACGACGACTTCGTCCGCACCCACATCGACTACTACGTCGCCGACGGGGACGACCGGCTGCGCGTCGCCCACATGACCCCCAGCTTCCTGCCCTGGCACCGCAGGTTCCTGCTGGAGTTCGAGCGGGCGCTGCGGGGGATCGACCCGACGGTCACCGTGCCGTACTGGGACTGGACCCGGGACAACACCCCGGCGGCCTCGCTGTGGAGCGAGGACTTCATGGGCGGCAACGGGCGGCGCGGCGACTTCCAGGTGACGACCGGCCCCTTCGCCCACTCCGGCGGCCGCTGGACCGTGAAGCACAACATGACCGAGGGAACGTTCCTGACCAGGGACTTCGGCCGTCCCGCGGACCCGATCGCACTGCCGACGAAGGCGCAGCTCGACGAGGTGATGAAGGAGACGGTGTACGACGTGGAGCCGTGGAACTCCACGAGCGAGTCCGGGTTCCGCAACCGCCTGGAGGGCTGGGCGCCGGGCCGGGGCAACGACCGCTTCCGCATCCACAACCGGGTGCACCGCTGGGTGGGTGGTCTGATGCTCGGCGGGGCCTCGGTCAACGATCCGGTCTTCTGGCTCCACCACTCCTTCGTCGACCTCCTCTGGTCGCGCTGGCAGCAGCGCAATCCGCGGGCCGGATATCAGCCGGTGCACCCTCCGCGGCTGGGCGAGTCGCAGTACCGCAGGATCGCCGCCCGCGACGAGAAGATGGGCCCGTGGGGCGTCACCCCGGCCGAGATGCTCGACCACAGCGGGATCTACCGCTACGCGTAGCGCGTACGGGCACGGAAGCGGCCCCCGGCAGGTGTGCCGGGGGCCGCTTCCGTGCTGAGGGCGATCAGCCGCCGTAGCCACCGTCGTGGTGACCGTCGACGTTCGCGCACTGGTTGCCGAACGCCGGGTTGATCAGGCCGATGACGGTCACGGTGTTGCCGCAGAGGTTGACCGGGACGTGGACCGGGACCTGCACGACGTTGCCGGAGGCGACACCGGGAGAGTGGGCGGCAACGGCCTCGGCGCCCGAGTCGGCGACGGCCATGCCGGCTCCGCTGAGGGCAACGGCACCCGTGCCGGCGAGAACAGCGGCAGCCTTCGCGATGCGAGACATCAAGAACTCCTTGAACGTGGAATGGCGACCGCGAGAATGACGGCCGACGTTCCCGTTCAACGCCGAATTGGCGTATGAGTCACGGCCTTTAGGCCGGACGGGACGAAAAGACATGGGGAAGGCCCGCAGACCACCGGACCGCCCGCCGTCGGATACGGCGGAGCGAGCCTGTGGATCTGCGGGCCGCGGCCATGCGACAAGCCTTCTGTTGTAACGAGCAACGACCCCTCGGGTGGCGGGGAAGAATCGTGTCTTCACCGGCCGGGTCATTGGTCGTACAAAAGACCGCCGTCAGGCCGTCGGCTGCGCCAGACCCGCCTGGGAATCCAGCGCTCCGCTCACCGCGGGAGTGAGGACGCCGATCTCCGGCACGGCGAGGTCCGGCAGCCCGAGCCGGTCGCCGCGGGGCGCGACGACGGGGTTGCCGACCGTCGCACCGGGAGTGGTCGCCTTCACCGGTGAGCTGGGGGTGGCGAACAGCGCCTTGCCGGGCTCGCTTCCCTCGATGATCTCGGGCAGCTGCGCGGCGACGAGGGTCTCCGGGACCGTGCCGGCGATCGGCACCCGCGGCAGGGTGACGTCCGGCAGGAGACCGGACTGCCCCTCCTGGAAGCCGGTGGGTCCGCCCGGCACCGGCACCGGGACGCCGGTGGCCACCGTGGGGGCGTCCATCGGGATCACCGGCTCCAGGCCCTGGAGCGGGATGGTCACCGGCGCCTCGGCGGCAGCCGCGGGGGCGGCCATGGCCGCGGAGGCGAGTGCGGTCATGAGGATTCCCATGCCGGCTTGAGATCGCAGGTTCATGACTGCGTACGCCCTTCAGAGCAGATGACACGGTGCTGTGGTGATGCGCTCTGAGAACGAGTCCCGCGGAAGGAACGTCGCGAAATTCGCCTGTGTGCAGCAACGAGGAAGGCCCTCACCGGTGACGGCGAGGGCCTTCGTTGACGCTGGGTCAGCAGGGTGCGTCAGTGTCGGCGTTCGGGACGTCCGGCGCGGGCGACACGGCCGGCGCGGAGGTACACCACGGATCCGCCGACGAGGAGCGCGGCGCTGACCGCGGCGGCCCCCATGAGCGCGGCGTCGCCTCCGGTGTCGGGCAGCTCGGGCTTACCCGGCCCACCGGGCCCGCCGGGATGCGTCGGCGGCGCGGTCGTCACCGGAGGGGTGCTCGGATGCGTCGTCGGGGGCTTGGTGGGGGGCTTCGTCGGCGGCTTCGTCGGCGGCTTCGTCGGCGGCTTGGTGGGCGGCTTCGTCGGCGGCTTGGTGGGCGGCTTCGTCGGCGGCTTCGTCGGCGGCTTGGTGGGCGGCTTCGTCGGCGGCTTCGTCGGCGGGGTGGTCGGAGGCTTCGTCGGAGGCTTCGTCGGCGGGGTGGTCGGAGGCTTCGTCGGAGGCTTGGTGGGCGGCTTCGTCGGAGGCTTCGTCGGAGGCTTCGTCGGCGGGGTGGTCGGCGGGGTGGTCGGAGGCTTCGTCGGCGGGGTGGTCGGAGGCTTCGTCGGAGGCTTGGTGGGCGGCTTCGTCGGAGGCTTCGTCGGGTGGTCCGGGTTCTCGTGGCCGTCGTCGCCGTAGCCGTCGGGCTCGTCTTCGCCCGGCCGGCCGCAGAGGTCGCCGATCGCGACCGCGGCGGGCCCTTCGATGTGCGAGGGATGGCCGCAGAGGTTCGCGGGAAGGGGGACCTGAAGATGGTGACCGGTGTCGGCGTGGGGCGAATCGCCCGGACCGTCACCGGAGTTCGCCGCCACGGCGAAACCGCCGGTCAGCGACAGGATGCCCGTCGCGGCCGCGGCTGTGAACAGCTTCCGGCTGATGATGGATCGCATACCGCTCTTCCTTGGAGAAAGGGAGAGACCGGCGGGGATCCCCCCTCACTCCGACCGGCCTGTCCACGCACTCAGTGCGTCAGTCGCTGACGGACTGATGACGGAACGCAAGGCTCAGGGACACCGGGCAGATGCGCGCCGCGGGCTGCGGTGCGAGGTCGAGCGCTGCCGTCCTCGATCGCTCCATGGGCCAACCTTCCGTGGGGGTTGGCGAGAGCGTAAGGAGCGGCACACTACGGAGAGCCGGGACCACACGGCGGCCGAACTGAAAATCATTCAATCGGCCCATCACAGTGGGTGGCGGCCCGTGCCGGTGCAGCGTCCGCCGGCCGGCGGAGCGAGGGGGGGCGATCCAGGAGGGTCGGGACCGCGTGTCGCGGTCGTCCGCGCGGGGGGACGTGCGCGGTGGAACGGTCCTGCTGAGTCTCGGTCAGCCGCCGAGCGGGAGGCCACCGAGGAGCGGCGCGCTCTGGGTCGTCTCGTTCAGCTGGTTCGCGGTGTCCCCGACGGTCTTCACGACGGAACCGTCCGTGGTGGTGCTCAGCGCGTCCGTCTTCAGGCCCTCGCTGGCGAGCGTCCCGAGACCACCGTTCAGGCTGGTGGGGACCGCCATCGATTCGGCGGCCATGGCGGGCGCGGCGGCACCCAGGGCCATGACGGAACCGGCGACGACCGCGGCGACCTTGGTGGGCTTCATGAATGGAGTCCTTCCTCTATGGCGTCGTTGTGCAAGCAAGTCGCTTGCTGTGCAGGGTTGTTGGGCATTCCCGCACGTCGTTCCTGTCTTCTGTAACGAGAGGCGCGCTCCCCGGAAACTCCGGGAGGAAGGATTTCTCGACACTGCACCCGAAGGAAGGGGCGCGGTCGTATTTGCCGATCGGGTACGCGAAACGCCGTGCCGGCCCGGGAGTACCGGGCCGGCACGGCGCGGACGGCGGCGGTGTCGCCGCTATCGGACGGGCGCCGTGACGGGGAGCGTCACGGGCAGCTCGGGCACCTCGGGCACCGCGGGCAGCTCGGGCACCTCGGGCACCGCGGGCACCGCGGGCACCTCGGGCGCCGCGGGCACCTCGGGCGCCGTCGGCACCTGGGGGACCGCCGGCACCTGGGGGGTGAGGGCGGGCGGGGCGACGGGCAGGCCCGGCACGGTGACCGGCAGCGTCGGCAGGTTCGGCAACTCCCCGAGGTCGGGGAGGGACAGACCGCCGAGCACACCGCTCAGGATCTGGTCGACCAGCGAGGTGACCTGCGGGACGACCCCGGTCACGGTGCCGGACACCGAGGCGAGCAGCGCGGCGACCGCGCCCTCCACCGCGGCGAGGGTGTCGTCGACGACATCGGCGGGCGCGGCGGCCTTGGCGCCGGTGTCGGGGAGCGGGACCTTCGCTGCGACGGTGACCGGGGAGGACGGGTGGTGTATGTCGGCGACGGCGGTGCCCGCCGTACCGAGGGTGATGGCGGCTGATATCGCCAGGGCGCTGAGGCAGCTCGTTCCCAGAGGACGCATATGTGTTCCTTTTCCTTATGCGTCGGACAACTTCTCGGCCACCGTGCCTGCGCTGATAGCGCTCCGCAACAGGAGAACTACGGAGCGCCACACCTCCGTTCGAGTGAATCCGTCCCTCTGACCTGCTCCTCCGGGGGGCGTACGCCGTTGCACCGGACGGCGCACGAGGGTGCGTCCGAACGAGCGGAAGGCCGGCGCGCCGCACCCCGGACGGGGGCGGCGCGCCGGCCTTGGAAGGACCACGATCCGGCGTGCGAGATCAGAGGTTGGCGCAGCTGTTGCCGAAGGTCGGGTTCAGGGCGCCGATGACGTTGACGGTGTTGCCGCAGACGTTGACCGGCACGTGGACGGGGACCTGGACGACGTTGCCGGACAGAACGCCCGGGGACTTCACGGCCGCACCCTCGGCGAGCGAGTCGGCGGCGGCGACGCCGGTGGCACCCGCGACAGACGCGGCGACACCCACGGACAGGACTACAGCCTTCGCGATACGGGACATGGAGAAGCGCTCCTCGATTGTGTTCAGACCACTCAGACCAGAGGGTCGGTGCGGACGGGTTCGTCCGACTCCTTCAACAACGCCGCTCCCATTCATCGGTTGCTCTCCCGAACGGGTGACGTTCAACCGATCTTTGGGCCATAGGAGGGTCATTCGAGGGAGTGGGCGTGGAATGGCGCAACACGCACAACGAGGAACCTGCCGCACGGATACGGGAGTTAGCGTTTCCGAGCATCTAATGCGTACTATCGCCCGGCGCCGGGGTTATAACGTTCCCGAACGTTGCTTTCGGTCCCGCCACGCGTTCACTCATTTCGTACGGCCGAGTCCTCCCTCTCCCCCGGTCTTCACGGGTCTTCCCTTCTCTCTCTCATCAAAGCGGAGAACCTGTATGCGGAATTCAGCGGTTCTTGCTGTGCGCCGCGGCCTGTTGTGCGTCCTGTCGTGTGCGGCCCTGTCCGCCGCGCTGCCGGCCGCCTCCGCCGTCGCGCCCCCACCCAAGGAAGCCCCCCGCGTCCCCTTCGCCCAGCGGTACCAGGCGGTTCAGCACGGCGGGATCGTGCGCGCCGCCAACACGTCGGCCACGGCGGCGAGGAGCGCCAAGGGCTCCGGAGTGCGCAACGACGGCTACGCCATCGGGTACGTCGACGTCGACACCGACCCCAACACGTACAACTCCAGCCGTGCCGAGATCCGTGTCCCCGACGGCTCCCGGGTCAGCTACGCCCGCCTCTACTGGGGTGGGAACCTGCGCGTCGGCGAGCAGAAGCCGCACAAGGACAACGGCCGGGTGCTGATCGCCGAACCCGGCGGCTCGTACAAGCCGGTCCTCGCGGACACCACCATCGGGCACCGCACGGCCGACGGCGCCGACGCGTTCCAGGCGTCCGCGGACGTCACCGCCCTCGTCAGGTCCGCGGGGTCCGGGCTGTGGACCGTGGCCCAGGTCAATGTGGCGATGGGGAGTTCCGCGGTCGGCGGCTGGGGTGGCTGGACGCTGGTCGTCGCGTACGAGAACCCCGAGGAACCGCTGCGCAGGCTGGCGGTCTGGGACGGCTTCGAAACCCTCGGGCCGCACACCGGACCGGTCCGCGTGGCGATCTCCGACAGCGCTATTCCGTCGGATTCCGGCGGACAACTCGGCATGATCGCCTATGACGGCGACCGAGGCACTTCCGGGGATTCCCTGACAGTGGAAACGAGCCGGTCGAGGGGGGTCCGGCTCTCCGATTCCGCCAATTCCGCGGACGACGTGATGAACTCCAGCATCACCGATTCCGGAGCCGGTCGGATCGAACGACTTCCCGCCCATCGGAACACCCTGGGGTACGACTCCGACGTCTTCGATCTGGGGGGTGCCCTGCGCCATGGGGCCGACCGTGTCCACGTCCGCTTCGACTCCCGGCGGGACACCGTCTGGCTCGGGGCGCTCTTCCTCCAGGCGGACGTCGGGCGCTGACGTGCAGTCATCACGGGAGTCCGGCTCCCCTTCCCTCACGGTGCTGCACGCGGTCCAGCCCGGTGACGGCGGTGTGGCCCGGGTCGTCACCGACCTGGTCCGCGCGCAGCTCGCCACCGGCTGGCGGGTCGTCGTCGCCTGCCCGCCGGGGACGCCGCTCGACGCCGCCGTCCGGACCGAGGGCGCGGAGGCGTATCCCTGGCGGGCGGGACGCGATCCCGGCCCACGACTGGTCCGGGAGACCCGCGACCTCGCCCGGCTGATCCGTGACGTGCGCCCCGCGCTCGTCCACGCGCACAGCGCCAAGGCGGGGCTGTGCGCCCGGCTGGCCCTGCGCGGACGGATCCCCACGGTCTACCAGCCGCACGCGTGGTCCTTCGAGGCGGTCGAGGGGACCGTCGCCGCGCTGGCCCAGCGGTGGGAGCGCCTCGCTGCCCGCTGGACCCGGCGGATCATCTGCGTCAGCGACGCCGAACGGCGCACCGGCGAGGATGCGGGCGTCCGGGCGGCCTGGTCGGTCATCCACAACGGTGTGGACGTGGCGAGGTTCGCCGCCGGCGCGGCGGACGACGCCGTCGTCGACGGCCCGGCCGACGGGCCCCTCGTCGTGTGTGTCGGGCGGCTGTGCCGGCAGAAGGGGCAGGACGTGCTGCTCGCCGCCTGGCCGGCCGTCCTCGGGGAGTTCCCGACGGCCCGGCTGGTCCTGGTCGGTGACGGGCCGGACGGCGAGCGGCTGCGGGCCGCGGCGCCGGACTCGGTGCGGTTCGCCGGTGCCGTCGACGACACCGCGCCCTGGTACCGGGCCGCCGATCTGGTCGTGCTGCCGTCCCGTTGGGAGGGCATGGCGCTGGCGCCCCTGGAGGCCATGGCGAGCGGCCGGCCGGTCGTGGTCAGCGATGTGGACGGGGCGCGGGAGAGCCTGCCGCCCGGTCACGAACCCCTGTGCCTGGTCCCGCCCGAGGACCCGGCCGCGCTCGCCGCCGCCGTCGGCCGCCTTCTGGGCGGGCCGGAGTTGCGGCGGTCCCTGGGCCACCGGGCCCACGAGCACGTACTCAGCAGATTCGATGTGCGGCGCACCGGCGCGGCCGTCGCGGACGTGTACCGCGAGCTGGCCGGAGTGCGGTGCACCGAGCACAGAGAGCCGATTTCGCAGTGACTACGGAAAGCACCAGCGTCCCCTCCCCGACGAGCCAGGGCCACGCGCCGGGACTCGCCTCCCTCGGACCGCAGCGCGGCACGGCGGACCGGCTCGCGCTGCCACCGCGCCGGCCCGCGCCGATGCGTACGGCGGCCGTACCGCTGATCGCGGCCGACGGTCTCGCCGTCCTGCTCGCCGCCGCGCTGCTGCCCGAGCCGCACAGGGAGCTCCGGCTGCTCCTGCTGGTCGCCGGGACCGTCCTCGTGCTCAACGGGTACGCGGGGCTCCACCGGCCCGGCGCCTTCGCCTCCGCGCTCGACGAACTGCCGGCGCTCGCCGTCCGCGCCGCGGGCGCCTGGTGCGTGGCGGCGGCCCTCGTCGCCGCGTTCACACCCGCTCTGGCGATGGGCCCGGGGGCGCTCTGCACCGCGGTCGCCACGCATCTCGTCGCCGTGTGCGCCCTCCGCGGGGCCGTGCATGCCCGCCGGCGCCGTGCCGCCCGGTCGCATCCGCGGTCGGCGCTGATCGTGGGCGGGACCGGCGCCGCGCGCCGGTTCGCGGCGGCGGTGGCGCAGCACCCGGAGTACGGCATCCGCCCGGTGGGGATCGTCGGCCCGCGGCCGGACGGGGAGCCCGGGATCCCGGTGCTGTCCTCGCCGGAGGAGATCCACCGGGCGGTCATCCAGAACACGGTGCGCGACGCGGTCTTCCTGACCGACGACAGCGGTCTGGTGACGCTCTTCCAGCACTACGGCTGCACCACCTGGCGAGTGGGGGGCGAGCTCCAGGACGGGCCGATGCGCGACCACCTCTGGGGATACGGCTGCCGCCGGCTGATCCCGCCCGGCGAGCGCCGTGGCCTGTCCGTGAAGCGGGCGCTCGACATCGTGCTCACCGGCCCCGCGCTGGCCCTGGCCCTGCCCGTGCTGCTGCTGTGCGCGCTGGCGGTCCGGCTGTCCGACGGCCCCGGGGTGCTCTTCCGGCAGGAACGCGTCGGTCAGCACGGGCGGCTGTTCACCCTGCTGAAGTTCCGTACGCTGCGCCCGGCCGACGAGACCGAGTCCGCGACCCGGTGGAGCGTCGCCAACGACCGGCGGATGAGCACGGTCGGCAACTTCCTGCGGCGCAGCTCGTTGGACGAACTGCCCCAGCTGTGGAACGTGCTGCGCGGGGACATGAGCCTGGTCGGGCCGCGGCCCGAACGGCCGTACTTCGTGGCGCAGTTCAGCCGGATCCACACCGGTTACGCGGACCGGCACCGGATGCCGGTCGGGCTGACGGGCCTGGCGCAGGTGCACGGGCTGCGCGGCGACACCTCCATCGAGGACCGCTGCCGCTTCGACAACCACTACATCGATCACTGGTCGCTCTGGCAGGACATCCGCATTCTGCTGCGGACCGCGGCCGGGCTGGTCCGACCGGCGGGGAGCTGATGATGGCGACGGCCGTGACGGTGCCGATGGCGGCGGCGGAGCGGTGGGAGGTATGGGACTGGGCCCGCAGGGCCTGGTCCCTCTCCCCCGTCCTGGCGGTGATCGCGCTGCTGCTCGTGCCGGCGGCGGGCGGTGCGGAGGGGGGAACCGGGGGGACGGGGGGTCTCGCGGACGCGGCCTCGGGCCTGCTCGTGCTGATCTGCCTGGTGCGCGTCCTGCGCAGCGGGGCCCGGCCGTTGAGCCGGGCGGCGGCGGTCGTGATCGGGCTGCCGGTCCTCGGGATCTGTCTGGCGGCGATCACGTCGAGCGACCCGGCGGCGAGCCTGCCGGGGGTGGCGCGCTACCTCCAGGTCTTCGTGCTCGTCCCGGCCGCCGTGCTGCTGATGATCCGCGACCGGCGGGACTTCGCGCTCGTCGCGTGGGCGCTGGTCGGTCTGGCGCTGCTCCAGGGCGCGGTCGGGGTCACGCAGTACCTGACCGGCACGGGCGCGTCGTACCAGGGCGAGGACATCCGGGCGGTGGGGACGTTCGGGCCGACGGATGTGATGGGGATGGCGACGGTCGTCTCGTACGGCCTCGTCGTCGTCACCGGGATCGCCCTGGGCAGCGGGCGGGGGCGGGTCCGTACGGCCGCCCTGGTCTGCGCGGGTCTGCTGTTCCTGCCGCTGATGCTCTCCTTCAGCAGGGGCGCGTGGATCGCGACGGTCCTGGCCGTCGCGATCCAGCTGGTCCTGTCGGGGCTGCGGCGGGCGGGGCGGGTGGCGCTCGTGGCGGGCGCGCTCGCGGTGGTCCTGGTGGGCGGGCTCGGTGTGGGGTCGGCGATGGTGAAGGAACGGGTCACCAGCATCACGCAGGTGGCGGGCGCGCCGGACCAGTCGGTGACGGACCGGTACACGATGTGGGCCGCGGCCGGGCGGATGTGGCGCTCGGAACCGCTGACCGGCGTGGGCCTGAAGGGATTTCCGGCGTACCGCGACTCCAACGCCTCGCTCGCGCTGTCGTCGGGCAGCGACACCGCGGGCGCGGGGGCGCTGTTCCGGCGTCAGCCGCTGCTGTCCCCGCACAACATGTATCTGCTGGTGCTCTGCGAGCAGGGTCTCGTCGGTCTCCTGGCCCTCGCGGGCAGTTGGACGGCGCTGCTGGTGGGGGCGTTGCGGCGACGGGCGTGGGGGGCGGACTGCGCGCTGGTCGCGATCGGGCTGCTCTCCTGGCAGCTCATCGACTTCTTCTACGCGGACATCGGCGGGCCGTCCACGGTCCTGATGTCGGTCGTGTTCGGTCTCGCGGCGTGGTGGTCGCTGTCGGCGGTGAAGCGTGCGTGACCCCTGGGGCGGGGAACCGGAGTCCACGGACCGTGTGCGGCATCCGGAGGGCGTCGACCGGGGTGCGGGGGCGGAGGAGCCGGGAGGCTGGGTGTGGCCGCACGTGGACCCGTGGTCCATGACCGACCACGCGACGGCCGCCACCCCCGCCGGCGGCTGGCGCTGGGCCGGCACCGCCGCCCCGGCGCCGGTGGCGGGGGCCGGAGCCCGGCACGGTGCGGCTCCGGACGAGCGGGCGCGCCACACCGCGACGGGGTGGAGCCCCCGCGGCGGGGCGCCCGCCACGGCGGACCGGGCCGTGGACAGCGTCCAGGGCGGGGTACGGGCCGGAGCGACGGGGGCCGGAGGCATGCGGCGCGGCGCGGCGGCCACGCCCTCGACGGTCGCGGGCCCCGCCGGATCGGCACACCAGCGGCGGACGGGGCCGCCCGGCTCGGGGGGCCGGTTCTCCACGCCACGGCGGGGCGCACATGCGCGGCGGGCCGGGCAGGAGCGCTCCGCCTCCGGCAGGTTCCTCGCGCGGGCCGCGGCCGTGACCGCCGGGCTCACCGCGGCCGGGGCGGTGCTCGGGCTCGTACGGGACCAGATCCTGGCGCACTTCTTCGGCGCGGGGGCCGAAACCGACGCGTTCCTGGTCGCCTGGACCGTGCCCGAGTTCGCCTCGACGCTGCTCATCGAGGACGCGATGGCGCTGATCCTGGTGCCCGCCTTCAGCCGCGCGCTGGCGCGGCGAGGCGGCCACCTCTTCGGGGACCCCGTCCGTACCCTCGTACGCTCCACGCTGCCCCGGCTCGCGCTCGCCATGAGCGCGGTCGCCGGGCTCCTGGTCATCGCGGCGCCGGCGCTCGTCGGCGCGCTGGCCCCCGGCCTTCCCGATCCGCAGCTCGCCGTCGACTGCACCCGGCTGACGGCGACGTGCGTGCTGACGTTCGCGCTCGCGGGCTACTGCTCCGCCGCCCTGCGCGCACACGGCTCCTTCCTGCCGCCGGCGGCGATCTACGTCGCCTACAACGTCGGCATCATCGGCACGATCCTGGTGCTGCGCGAACCCTTCGGCGTACGGGCGGCCGCGGCCGGGGTCGCCGTCGGCGGCGCGCTGATGGTGGCGGTCCAGGCGCCCTACCTGCTCCGCGAGCTGCGCGGCGCGCCCGTGCCGAGGGGGGACGCGCCGGCCGGGGACGGCGGGCGCCTCCTCGTGCTCGGGCTCATCGCCCCGGTCATCGCCTTCGCCGTCTCCCGCCAGTCCCAGATCCTCATCGAGCGCTTCCTCGCCTCGCCGCTGCCCGCGGGCGCGATCTCACATCTGAACTACGCGCAGAAGGTCGCGCAGATGCCGATGATCCTCTCCCTGATGCTCTGCACGGTCAGCTTCCCGGTCGTCGCCCGCGCCATGGCGGCGGGTGACAGGGACGGCGCCCGCCGCCGCGTCGAGCGGGACCTGCTGCTGGCCGCCGTGGTCGTCCTCACCGGCACCTCCGTGGTGATCGCCGCGGCCCCGCAGATCGTCGAACTCCTCTTCCAGCGGGGCGCCTTCGACGCCGACGACACGGCGGCGACCGCCGCCGTGATGCGGGTCTACGCCCTCGGCCTGCTCGGGCAGACGATGGTCGGCGCGCTCGTGCGCTGCTACTTCTCCGCCGCTCACCCGCTCTGGTACCCGGCCGCCGCCATGTTCGCCGGACTCGTCGTGACCGCGGTGGCCGGTGTCCCGGGCGCCGCGCTGTGGGGCGCCGTCGGGATCGCCGCCGCCAACGCCCTCGGCATCACGCTCACCGCCGTGATGCTGCTGCTCGGCGCCCGCCGCCAGGCCATCCCGGTCCGCATCCGCTACCTCGGGGAGGGGCTGCTGCGGCTGGCCACCGCCGCGGCCTGGGCCACGGCCGCTGGCTGGCTCTGCTCGCTGTGGATCGATCCCCCGCTGCTGTCCGTCACCGTCGCCGCCGTCGCCGCCGTCGCCGTCTTCCTCCTCTTCCTCGCCTGCGCCGCCGGCGCGCCGGACATCCCACCCCTCACCCGCACCGCATCACGAAGGCTCGCCCATGCCCGCTGCCACGGCGCCACGCGCCGCGATTCGTCGACTGCTGCCGAAGCCGCCCCCGTGGGTGGTGATGTACCACTCGATCGCCGACACCACGGATGATCCGTACCGGGTGACGGTCTCCCCCGTCCGCTTCGCGCGGCAGCTGCACTGGCTCAACGACCGGGGGCTGCGGGGCGTGTCCGTGCGCGAGCTGCTCGCCGCGAGGGCCGCCGGACGGGCCCGCGGGCTCGTCGGCATCACCTTCGACGACGGGTACGCCGACTTCCTCGACTCGGCCCTCCCGCTGCTGCGCCGCCACGACTTCACCGCCACCGTCTACGTCCTGGCCGGCCGTCTCGGCGGGGAGAACGGCTGGGACACGGACGGACCGCGCAAGGCCCTGCTGACGGAGGACGACGTCCTGCGCGTGTCGGAGGCCGGCATGGAGATCGGTTCGCACGGGCTGCGGCACGTCTCGCTGCCCTCGCTCGACGACGGGGCCCTCGCCGAGGAGACCCGCCACAGCCGCGAGCTCCTGCGGGACATCACCGGCACGACCGTGGACGGCTTCTGCTATCCGTACGGAGACGTCGACGCCCGCGCGGTCCAGGCGGTGCGCGACGCCGGCTACCGCCACGGCTGCGCCATCTCCCCCGGTCCGCTGACCTGCGGGCTCGCACTGCCCCGTATCCATGTCGGCGAGCGGGACACCTCCTGGCGGCTCACCGCCAAGCGCCTCCTGCACCCGCTGCGCCGCCGCTCGGTCGCGGCACCGGTCCCGGCGCAAGCCCGGCCGGCGGGGGCTGCGGGGGCTGCCGGGGCGGAGGTCTCATGAAGGTCCTGCACATCATCACCGGACTCGGGATCGGCGGCGCCGAGCAGCAACTGCGGCTGCTGCTGCGGCATCTGCCGGTACGGAGCGAGGTCGTCACCCTCACCAACCCGGGCGCGGTCGCCGACGGCATCGTGGCCGACGGGGTGCCGGTCGTCCATCTCGGCATGGCCGGCAACCGGGACCTGGGCGCGCTGCCCCGGCTCACGGGCATCGTCCGCCGGGGCCGGTACGACCTCGTCCACACCCATCTGTACCGGGCCTGCGTCTACGGAAGGATCGCGGCCCGGCTCGCCGGGGTCCGCGCGGTCCTCGCCACCGAACACTCCCTGGGCGACAGCCAGATCGAGGGCAGACCGCTCTCCGCCGGCACCCGCGCGCTGTACCGGGCCACCGAGCGGCTCGGTACGTCCACGGTCGCCGTCTCGCCCAGCGTCGCCCGCCGGCTGGAGACGTGGGGCGTGGCCGCGTCCCGTGTCCATGTCGTCCCCAACGGCATCGAGCGGGCACGGTTCGACCACGACGAGAACGCGCGGCGGATGACGAGGAAGGTGCTCGGACTGCCGGAGGACGCCTTCGTCGTCGGCGGGGTGGGGAGGCTCGTGCCCGGGAAGCGCTTCGACCGGCTGGTCCGCGCGGTGGCCTCGGTACCCCGGGCGCGGCTGCTGCTGGTCGGGGAGGGCCCGGAGCGCGAGCGGCTGCGCGCGCTGGCCGGTGAGTGCGGGGCGGCGGGCCGGGTCCTCCTCGCGGGCGCCTGCGAGGACCCGCCGTCCGTGACGTCCGGCGGGCCCGGCCTGCCCTCGCTCCTCGCGGCGATGGACGCCTTCGTCTCCACCTCCCCCGACGAGTCCTTCGGGCTCGCGGTCGTCGAGGCGCTCGCCGCCGGCCTCCCGGTGCTGTACGTGGCCTGCCCGGCCATCGACGACCTGCCGCCGGACGCGGCCCCGGGGGCGCGGCGGATCGGCACGTCCGTACCCGAGCTGGTGTCGGCGCTGTGCGCCGTCCGGGACGCCCGTCCCGCCCGGCTGCCGCAGCCCGAGGCGGCTCGCCGCTACGACATCGCGCACAGCGCCCGGCAGTTGATGTCCCTCTACGAACAGGCCGTCCACGGCATCCCCTCTCCTCGCGAAGTGAGACACCCATGAGCCCCAGCTCAAGCCCCAGCCCCAGCTCCACCTCGATGAGCCCCTTGAGTCCCAGCCCGCTCTCCCGACCACGGTCACCCCTCAGGAGGGTGCTGCGCACCCCCCGCCGGTCGTGGGTGCTGCCCGCCGCCGTGCTGATCGGCGCCACGCTCGGCGGTGGGTACGGCGCGCTGAAGGCGCCCGAGTACGCGGCGACGAGCTACGTCATCGTGGTCCCCGGCGAGAAGTCCGACCCGGCGGCCGCGCTCGGCTTCGCCCAGGCGTACGGGCGGGTCGCCACCGACATCGCGGTGACCGGCGACGCGCAGGTGTGGGCCGGGGTGTCCGCCAAGACGCTGCGGTCCAGCGTGCAGGCGGCGACCTCACCGGACGCGCCGATGATCTCCATCACGGCTCGGGCGGCGAAGCCGGGCCGGGCCGTGTCGATGGCGGACGGCGTCGCCCGGGCGCTCGTGCTGAACAGCTCGCACGTCGCCGGGAGCACGGGTGTGAAGGTGGTCCAGTTCTCCCGGGCGAACCGGCCGGTGGACCCGGTCTCGCCCTCCGCCCCGCTGTCCGCGCTGGTCGGCGGCTGCGCGGGCGGCCTGCTGGGCGGGCTCGCGCTGCTGGTGCGCCCCCAGCGCGGACGGCGTACGGAGAGCGCGGTGCCGACGCGGCCCGAGGTGCGTGCCGAGGCACCGAGCTCCCGGCAGTCCTCGTCCGCCGCCGTTCCCGGCCCGGCGAGCGCCCAGCACCAGCCGGAACCGGAGGCGGTGTGACCCCGAGCGGGCTGAGCACCCAGATCTGCCGGGACGGCGAGGAGTTCGGCCGGCTCGGCGAGCGGTGGGCGTCGCTCTACGCCCGGTGTTCCACGGCCACCCCGTTCCAGTCCCACTCCTGGCTGCACTCCTGGTGGGTGTCGTACGGACGGCCGGGGGCGCTGCGCGTGGTGCTCGTACGGCGACGGGACGGCGAACTGGTCGCGGCGGCGCCCCTGATGCGTGCCCACGGCCCGTTCCCGGTCCTCAGCCCGCTCGGCGGCGCGATCACGGACTTCACCGACGTCCTGCTCGACGACGCGTGCCCCGAGGCGGCGCCCGCGCTCGCCGCGGCACTGGCGCGGGCCGCGCGCGGCGCGGTGGTGGACCTGCGCGAGGTGCGCCCCGGGGCCGCCGCCGAGCGGGTCTTCGCCCGCTGGCGGGGTCCGCGCCGCCGGCTTGCGGACTCGCTCTGTCTGGAGCTGCCCGCGGTGCCGATGGACGCCCTGCTCGAAAGGATTCCGTCGAACAAGGCCCAGCGCGTGCGGGCCAAGCTGCGCAAACTGGACGCGCTCGGCATCGACGAACGCGTCGTGCCCGGCGAGGAGGTGCCGGCCGCCCTCGCCCGGTTGCTGAGGCTGCACCAGCTCCAGTGGCAGGGGCGGGGCGTGACCGTCGAGCACACCAGCGACCGGTTCGCGCAGCACCTGGCGCGGGCGGTGCGGCCGATGGTGGAGCGCGGAGACGCGCGGGTGACCGAGTTCCGGCTCGCGGGCGATGTCGTCGCGGCGGATCTGACGCTGATGTCGCCGCGGCTCGCGGGCGGCTACCTGTACGGCGCCGATCCGGAGCTGCGGGCGCGCAAGATCGACGTGGCGACGATGCTGCTGCGCCACGGGGCGCGGGAGACGAGCGCGAGCGGTCGGGCGACGCTGAGCATGTTGCGGGGCAACGAACCGTACAAGCGGCACTGGCGTCCGGAGGCCGTTCCCAACCAGCGGCTGATGCTGGCGGGGCGGTGGGCGGCGCCGGTGCTGTGGCTGTGGGCGGGTGCGGCGGACGGACGGCGCTGGGCAGCTCGGCAGGCGCGGGAGCGGGCCTGGGTGGGGCGGGTGCTCTCCCGGCTGCCGGGAAGGACGAACGGCGGCGGAGGATGATCTCCTCCGCCGCCGCCGTGGGGTTCCGCCGGGCCCTTCGCTGATCAGAAGGGCCAGGCGTCGCCGTCCAGGATGTCCTCCCAGCTGTCGTTGGTGTCGGCGTCGTCGTCCATCCAGCCTTCCTTCCACTCGGCCTTGGGAACGCAGACGGGACCGCCGATCCAGCTCTCCACCCACGAACCGAGGTTCACGGTCCAGCAGTTGGGCGCGGGCTTGGGCACCTCGGGCTTCGGCACCTCGGGCTTGGGTACCTGGGGCTTCGGCACCTGGGGCTTGGGCACCTCGGGCTTGGGCTCAGGCTTCGGTTCCGGCTTCGGTTCCGGCTTCGGTTCCGGCTTGGGCTCAGGCTTCGGTTCGGGCTTGGGCTCAGGCTTCGGTTCGGGCTTGGGCTCGGGGATCGTCGGGATCTCCGGCTTCGGTTCAGGCTTGGGCTCAGGCTTCGGCTCGGGGATCGTCGGGATCTCCGGCTTGGGCTCCGGCTTCGGCTCGGGCTTCGGCTGCGGGATCGTCGGGATCTCCGGCTCGACCGGCAGCTCAGGCTCCACCGGTACCTCAGGCACCTCAGGTACCTCGGGCACCTCAGGTACCTCGGGCACCTCGGGCACCTCAGGTACCTCGGGTACCTCGGGCACCTCGGGCTCGGTCGGGAGTTCGGGGACCTCCGGGACCTCCGGCTCCGCGCCGTACAGCATCTGCCGGAAGACCTGCGCCGACTTCGGATTGTCGTCGCACTGCCAGACGCCGTGCGGGCAGTAGTCGGTGATCGTGTGATACAGCGGCTTGTGCTTGTTCATCCATTCGAGCATCCGCCGCATGTACGTGGCGTTGTCGCCGTTCCGGAAGAGTCCCCATTCCGGATAGGAGATCGGCTTGCCGTGCTCGGCCGCGAAATCCACCTGCTTCTGCAGCCCGTACGGCTCGCTGACGTGCTGTTCGAAACTGGACCCGGGCGGCTGGTCGTACGAGTCCATTCCGATGATGTCGACCACGTCGTCACCCGGATAGCATTCCGTCCACGGAATGGCGTCCCGTCCTCGGCTCGGGTTGAAGTCGAAGCGGAACTCCTGTCCGGGAACGGACCGCATGGCGGTGACGATCCGGTTCCAGTACTTCTTCCACGACGTGGGGTCCGGTGCGCACCGGTGCGTGTACGTGGTGCCGTTCATCTCCCAGCCCAGGACGATGACGGTGTCGGTGGCGTTCAGGTCCACCAGGCGCTGCGCCAGGGTCCGGAAGTGGTGGTCGTAGTACCCCGCCGCACCGAGTTGGAGCTGGCGGCGGACCTCGTGGTCGGAGACGCCGGCCTCGTTCCGCTCCAGCATCGGCACGTTCAGCACGAACAGCCGGTCGGCCTGCTCGTTGCGCCAGTCCGCCCAGGCGTCCAGGAAGCCCGGAGGGCCTTCGATGTTCGACCAGAGGTCCCCGGGGAGGTACGTGTGCCCGACGCGGAGCTCCCGTCCGCCGAGCCATCGTTCCAGCTGGCCGATCCGGCCGACGCCGACCGGTCCGGATTCGAGGAACGCGCCCATTGCCGTGGACAGAGTCGGTTCGGGGTCCCGTGTCGTTACGGATTCGGCGGCGTGAGCGGGAGAGGACAGCACGACAGAACCTGAGGCAAGGAGACCTGCGGTGAACACCCCCAGCCACACACTCGAAGACTTCCTCTTTCGGTCGGCCATGGCCACTCCTTCACGATTCGCGCCGCTTGATGGTCCGTCAGTCGGATACTCCGAAAGTATTCCTAATGAGCCGACCGTGAACGCAGCAGCGAACTGATCAGTAGTCCATTGGTGTATTTCATCGCCCAGTTGGGGCACTCGACATGAAGGAATGGCGTGCCGAGCTTTGACACCCGCGTCCCCGCAGTCCTCGTGCGGCTCGATCGGAACCCTTTTCATCACGGCACGCTCGGCGCCGCCCGCTCCCTGGGAAGAGCGGGAATCCCGGTCCACGCGGTGCCCGAATCACTCACGAGTCCCGCCGCCCGGTCCCGGTACGTCCACGGCGTCCACCTCCGCCCCGACACCGCGTCGCCCGACGACGAGGCCGACGCGCTCGCCCGACGTCTCCTACGGCTCGCCGACGACGTGCGGGCGCCCGCTCTCCTCGTCCCCCTGGACGACATCAGCGCCCTGGCGCTGGCCGCGCACCGCACCGAACTGACGGACCGGTACCTCCTGCCCGACCAGTCCCCGGAGCAGCTCCTCCGCGTCGCCGACAAGGCGGAACTCGCCGAGACCTGCCGGGTCCTGTCCCTGCCCCACCCCCGCACAGAGATCCCCACCAGCGCCGACGAGGCGGCCGCCATGGCCTGGTCGCTCGGGCTGCCGGTCGTGACGAAGTGGAGCCGCCCCTGGCTGCTGCCGCCCGGAACCGGGCTGCGCAGCACGTCGATCGCGCGTTCACCCGCCGAGGTGCGCGCGCTGTTCGCCCGTACCGAGGAGGCCGGCAGCAGGCTGCTGGTGCAGGCGCTGCTGCCGCCCGGGCGGGACCTGGACTGGTTCTGCCACGGCTACGCGAGCTCCGACGGCGGCCGCGCGGTGCGGGCCACCGGACTCAAGGAGCGGTCGTGGCCCGACGGGGCCGGGCTCACGGCCGTCGGCCGCTGGGCGGCGAATCCGGTGGTCGAGCGGATGGCCGGCGATCTGCTGGCCGCGCTCGGCTACCGGGGCGTGTTCGACCTGGACTTCCGGCTCGACCGCTCCACCGGCACGTATCACCTGCTCGACTTCAACCCCCGGCCCGGCGCCCAGTTCCGGCTCTTCGCCGACGGGGACGGCCTCGATGTCGTCCGTGCGATGCACCTGGACCTGACCGGGCGCCCGGTCCCGACCCACACCCCCGCGTACGGACGCCGATTCGTGGTCGAGAACTACGCGGCGCTGTCCGTGCTCACCTCCCCCCGCCGTCGGCACTCCGCGGAGCCCGGCCTGCCGCGCGCGGGGACGGAGACCGCCTGGTTCGCCGCGGACGATCCGGCTCCGGCGCTCTCGATGGCCCGCGCCTGGTTCCTGCACGTGCTGCGCAAGGGCCTGATGACGCTCCGTCGATCGCTCCGGTCCGGCCGCCCGCGCGCCGTGACCGCCGTGTCGCCACCGGCGGCCCGCACCCCCTCCAGCCAGATGAACCGACGTTGAGGACGGAAGGCACGATGTACGACCTGGTCATTGTGGGAGCCGGACCCTACGGACTGTCCGTGGCCGCCCACGCGGCCGCCCACGGTCTGAACCTGCGGATCTTCGGCCGCCCGATGGAGTCCTGGCATGCCATGCCCTCGGCCATGTTCCTGAAGTCCGAACCCTGGGCCTCCCATCTCTCCGACCCGGCCGGCGTGTACGGGCTCGACGCCTACGCTGCCACCAGGGGCGTCCGCGCCGACCACGGAGTCCCGCTGCCGGTCGGCTTCTTCGCCGCGTACGGCGACTGGTTCGCCCGTCAGGCGGTCCCCGCGCTCGACGAGCGCCTGATCGCCTCCGTCGCACCGCACGCCGAGGGGTACGAGGTGGTCACGGAGGACGGCGAGTCCCTCCGTACGCGGACGGTGGCGCTGGCCGTCGGCGTCCTGCCGTTCATGGAGATCCCCGAACCCCTGCGCGGACTTCCGCGCGACCGCGTCACCCACAGCAGTCACCACGGGGAGCTGGACGGCTTCGCCGGTCGCGACGTCACCGTCGTCGGCGCCGGTCAGGCGGCTCTGGAGACCGCCGCGATCCTCGCCGAACAGGGCGCGACCGTCCGGATCCTCGCCCGCTCGGACCGGCTGAACTGGAACACCCTCCCGCCCGCCCTCGACCGCGGTCTGTGGCAGTCGCTGCGCGCCCCCCACACGGGGCTGGGCTGCGGTTGGCACAACCGGCTGTACGCGGAGACTCCCGGGCTCTTCCGGCGTCTGCCCGCCCCCACCCGCGAGCGCGTCTTCGACTCGGCGCTCGGCCCGGCCGGCGCGTGGTGGCTCCGGGAGCGGTTCGCGGCCGTGAGCGACGTGCGCCTGGGGCGGCACATCGTCTCCGCGGCCCCCACCGGGGACGACCGCCTGCGGCTGGAGGTGGCCGGTCCCGAGGGGACGACGACGCTGGAGACCGACCACGTCATCGCGGCCACCGGCTTCGCGCCGAGCCTGGCGCGCGCGGAGGTGCTGGCCCCCGGACTGCGCGGAGCGCTGCGGACGGTCGGCGGGGGCGGGGCGCCCGAGGTGGGGGCGTTCTTCGAGTCCTCGTGGCCGGGGCTGTTCCTCGCGGGTCTGCTGACCGCTCCGTCGTACGGCCCGTCGATGCGGTTCGTGTTCGGCGCCGACTACACCGCGCGGCGCCTCGTGCGGGGCGTGCGGCAGCGGTTGCGGGCGACGGCGCGGGGCACGGTGGGCCGTCCGCGTACGGGCGGCGAGCGGACGCCCGCGGCCCGGGCATGACGAAGGCCGGTCCGGCCGGACGTCGGAGACGTCCGGCCGGACCGGCCTCAGGAACTGCCGAGCGCGTGGTGACGCGACGTCAGTCGTTGATGCAGACGTTGCCGGCCGTCGGGTTCAGCGCCGCGATCACGTTCACGGTGTTGCCGCAGACGTTGATCGGAATGTTGATCGGAACCTGGACCACGTTGCCCGACAGCACACCCGGCGAACCGACGGCCAGGCCGTGCGCGTCGGCGTCGGCCAGCGCGGGGGAGGCCGCACCCAGGGCCATGAACAGACCGGCGACGACGACCGCAGCCTTCTTGCACTTCATTTCGTCTGAGTCCTTTCCGCGGCGGACGGAATTTCACGGATCTCGCGAATCGCCGGTGCATTGCAACACCCGGCCTCCGCCGCACACATCACAACGACCATGCCCCGAAAAGGAAACCGGCCTATCGCCGATGGAGCGGTATTCACCCCATTGCGTCCTCGGCCGGAGTCAGCGCGGCCAGACCGGCGTCGTCGTCAGACGTTCCCACTCACGGTCCGGCATCCCGGGCACCGTCCGGCCCGCCAGGGCCCATTGCTGGACCAGCAAGGAGTAGACGGGGACCGGGCCCCGTTCGACAGGTGGCGGCGGGTCCGCCACATAACGGCTCTTCGGAATGAAGGCCATCCGCTCCCATTTCCCGGGATCGGGTGCCATCTTTCCCTCCCATGCGCTGTGGTTCCCGCATCATTTCACAGACCCCGCAGGAGAGTGATTCAACCGGGCCACGTCGCGTCGCGAACCTGTGTGCGACGGGCAACGGCATACGGTGCGGGCGTTATTGATTCCCACCCGGTGGAGACTCCCGTGTCCGTCAGGAAATTGCCGCGCCCGCGCAGGCTGGTACTCGCCTCGGCGGCGCTCGTCGCGCTCGCCTCGGGGGCGATCGCCGGAGCCCCCGCCGCCCTGCCCGGTCCGGACGGCGGGCTCACCGTCCTCGTGGCCGGCGTCGACAGCCGGGAGGGCCTCACGGCGGCGGAGATGAAGCGCTACCACGCAGGTGGGAAGGGCTGCGACTGCACGGACGTGATGATGCTGGTGCACGTCTCCGCCCGCAACGACCGGGTCAGCGTGGTGAGTCTGCCCCGCGACTCGCTCACCTCCTTCCCCGCCGGCCATGTGGACCAGCGGACCGGGAAGACGCACGGCGCGCACCCGGCGAAGCTCAACGCCGCGCACACCGAGGGCGGACCGAAGCACACGCTCGAAGCCGTCGAGCGGATGACCGGCACCACCGTCGACCGCTACCTGGAGATCGACTTCCGGCGCTTCATGGACGGTGTGGACCGGGTCGACGGCGGAGTACCGATCTGTACCGCGCAGCCGCTCAAGGACCCGGTCACCGGGATCGACCTCGCTCCGGGGACGAAGGCCGTCAGGGGCGGCGAGGCGCTGCAGTACGTGCGTTCGCGTCGGGACGGGAACATGGACTTCGGACGGATGCAGAAGCAGCAGAGGTTCGCGCTCAACATGTGGCGGACGATCCGGACGGGTGTCCTGGAGGATCCCGCCCGGCTGTGGACGCTGGCCTCGACGCTGCGCGGCACGGCGCGGACGGAACGGTCGCTGTCCGTGGCCGAGATGGTCACGCTCGCGGCACGACTGCGTGATCTCACCCCCGACCGTACCGAGTTCGCGACCGTGCCGATCCGTCGCTTCAACCCCTTGATCAGCGGCGTCGGTTCCAGTGTCGCCTGGAACGAGAAGCACGCGGCCGAGATCTTCGCCGCGCTCCGGGACGAACGACCGCTGCCGAAGGCCCCGCCGCGGCAGACGAGCGAGATCCCGCGGGGCCTCGGCGAATACCGGCCGGCCGGCGGTGCCTCGCTCGTCTGCCCGTGACGCCCGGGCCGTCGCGTCGCCGACGGCCCGGCCCGCCTCAGCGCGCGAGCTTGCGGGCCAGCTCCGCCGGATCCGTCGTCGGCGCGTCGCAGGTGAAGTGACGGCAGACGTACGCGGCCGCTCCCCCGTCCACCAGCGGGCGGTCCCTGAGCAGCGGGAACTCCTCGCCGTCCGGGGCACCGAAGGCGAGCACCGCGCCGGGGGTCGGCGCCAGCAGGGCGGTACGGCGCAGGGCCTGGGCGGTGTCGTCGCCGGCCGGCCCGACCACCGCGATCTCACGGGGCCCGTCGAGCAGGGCCTCCGCCGTGGCGAGCCCCCAGCCGATGAACCGGGGAGCGCGCGGGCCCAGCGCCTTGACCACTCCGAGCGCGCCCTCGGCGGCCGTGCGGTGGGCCTCGGAGCCGGTGTGGGCCGCGTAGGAGAGCAGCGCGCCGGCGGCGGCCGTCCAGCCGGACGGGGCCGCGTTGTCCGTGGGGTCCTGGGGCCGGCGGATCAGCGTCTCGGCATCGTGCGCGGTGTCGTACAGCGCCCCGCCCTCGGCGACGAACTGGTCCAGGACGATGTCGAGCAGGAACCCCGCGAACTCCAGCCAGACCCCCTCGCCCGTGACCCCGGCGAGCACCAGGAAGCCCTCGGCGACATCGGCGTAGTCCTCCAGGACACCGGCGTTGGCGCCGACCTGGCCGTCCTTGGAGGTGCGGGCCAGCCGGGCGTCCGCGCCCATGTGCAGCCGTACGAGCAGATCGGCGGCCTCCGTGGCGCGCTCGACCAGGTCGGGGCGGTCGAAGAACGCGCCGGTCTCGGCGAGCGCGGCGATCGCCAGTCCGTTCCATGCCGCGACGATCTTGTCGTCGCGGCCCGGACGCTCGCGCCGGTCGCGGGCGGCGAGCAGGCGCTCCTTGATCGAGGCGATCCTGTCGGCGTCCGCGACACCGGCGTCCTGCGGGAGCTGGAGGACGGAGGCGCCCTCCTCGAAGGTGCCGTCCTCGGTGACGCCGAAGTACGCGGCGGCGTGGGCGGCGTCGTCCGCGCCGAGGACGTCGGCGAGCTGGGCGGGGGTCCAGACGTAGTAGGCGCCCTCGACGTGCTTGCCCGTGCCGTCGTCGCTGTCCGCGTCGAGCGCGGAGGCGAAGCCGCCCTCGGGGGTGCGCATGTCGCGGACGAGGAAGTCGGCGGTCTCCAGGGCGACCCGGCGGGCCAGGTCGCTGCCGGTGGCGCGCCACAGGTGCGCGTACACCCGGCAGAGCAGGGCGTTGTCGTAGAGCATCTTCTCGAAGTGCGGGACGACCCAGTCACGGTCCACGGAGTAGCGGGCGAAGCCGCCCCCGAGCTGGTCGTAGATGCCGCCGCGGGCCATGGCCTCGCAGGTGTCGGAGGCCATCTGCAGGGCGCCCTCGGCGCCCGTACGGGCGTGGTGGCGCAGCAGGAACTCCAGCACCATCGACGGCGGGAACTTGGGCGCGCCCCCGAACCCGCCGCGTGTCGCGTCGTACTCCCTGACCAGGCCGAGCAGCGCCTGGGCCAGTTCCGCCTCACCGGGGACGCCGTCGCCGCCGAAGGCGAGGGAGCGCGCGGAGAGGTCCTTGACGATCTTCCCCGCGACCTCGCCGACCTCGTCGCGGCGCTCCGTCCAGGCACGGGAGACGCCGTCGAGGACATCGCCGAAGGAGGGCATCCCGTGCCGGGACTCGGGCGGGAAGTACGTACCGAAGTAGAACGGCTCGGCGTCCGGGGTGAGGAAGACCGTCATGGGCCAGCCGCCCTGCCCGGTGGCGGCCTGGACGGCCTCCATGTAGACGGCGTCGACGTCGGGGCGCTCCTCGCGGTCGACCTTGACGGCGACGAAGTGCTCGTTGACGTAGGCGGCGGTGGTGTCGTCCTCGAAGGATTCGTGGGCCATCACGTGGCACCAGTGACAGCTGCTGTAGCCGACGCTGAGCAGCACGGGGACGTCGCGACGGCGCGCCTCTTCGAACGCCTCGGCCGACCAGGGCCACCAGTCGACCGGGTTGTCGGCATGCTGAAGGAGGTACGGGGACGTCTCATGGGCCAGTCTGTTCGGCATGGCCCCATCCTCGCGCACCCGGGGAAACACCGCCCGTACGCCACGGGTGGGCGGCGCGCGATCGGGGCACTGATACGAGAAGCGGCCCCGATCCTCGCACTGGCTCTGCGAGGATCGGGGCCGCTTCAGCGGAACCGGTGGCGTCAGCCGCCGACGTTCCCGTTCTGGGAGAGGACCTCGCCCAGGATGTGCGAGAGGGCGTCGTCGCCCTTCTGCTGCACGGAGTTCTGGGTGCAGGTCTGGTTGGCCTGCGGGTTGCCGAGGACGTCCTGGACCGGGACGGAGACGCCGATGAGGGCGGCGATCGGCACCTGCGCCTGCAGCTTCTGGATGTCGAAGCAGTGCAGGACGCCACCGTTGACCAGACCGAAGTTCGGGCTGAAGTAGCCGTCGGTCGAGTTGCTGCCGATCGACTGCTTCGACTGGTTGCCGATGAGATTGGCGCTGGCGCCGTCGTTGCCGGCCGCCATCGCGGTCGTCGCGGACATGCCGGCGACCGTGGCCGCAACCGCCGCCGTAGCAAGAACCTTCTTGATCACGAGTCTTCCTTCTTGAGCTCGAGGGCCCTGGAATGCTCCGTTAGCCGAAGCACGCTGATCAACTGGCCGCGAGGGGATTGGTTCCGGGTCGTCACTCGGACGCGGTATTCGGCAGATGAACGCCATCGGACGGGGGCTCGGGGAGCAGGCGTTCGGGAGGCCGATCGCCCCGCTCCCTCGCGCCGACGCGCGTCACGCAGGACACTTGTCGCCGGAACCGGAAGCTCTCGGAGGGGGACGCACATGCGGGACAGCCACCGGGCCGATGCCGAACGGCTGTTGGCACGCGCCGTGGAGGAGGAGGTGCGGCGCTCCGGAGGCCGCTTCGACTCCACGGCACTGCTGGCACGCGGCCGGGCCGCGCTGGACACCATGGCGACGAGTGCGGGCGAGGAGTACACCGCGTATCTGCGGGCACTGGAGGAGGCCGAGGCCGGGCGGCAGTCCCTGGCGGATCGGTTCAGCAGACAGGCCGTCGGAACCCCCGCGCTGGTCACGGCCGTTGCCGCCGCGGCGGCCTTCGGTGCCGACCTGGCCCTCGGCACGGCGGCCGGTACGGCTCTGGGCGCCGGCGCCGTGGTGGCGGTCGCGGGCGCCGCGGCGACCGTCCTGAAGGTGACGGCCGCGCACTGGCCGGCGGCACACCGCCGCGCGGGCGCCCTGGGCCAGCCGGGCGGACCCGAGCAGCTGCGGCTGCAGTGGCTGACGGCGCTGGACGTACGGGGTGTCCGGCCCTTCCTCGACCAGCAGCGGGTCCTGCTGGCGAGCACGCAGAAGCCGCCGCAGAAGGTCGTGGCGCAGCTGCGCGGCTCGGACCGCAGTGCGGCGGCGCGGCGACGGACCGTGCTGGAGCAGTCGTTCGGCCACCTGCCGGACCCCGGCGGGCCGTTCGCGGGTCGGCGCGCCGAGCTGGCCCAGATCACCCAGTGGGTGCAGGCGGGCCGGGCGTCGACACAGACCCGGCCCACGGTCGTGATGCTGTACGGGGAACAGGGCTCGGGCCGTACGACGCTGGCCGTGCGGGCGGCGCACGCGCTGCGGGACCAGTTCCGCGGGGCGTGCGTGGTGGACCTGCGGGGCGGCGGGACGCGCGGCGAGAAGCCGCTGTCGACCCGGGAGGCGCTGCTGCACCTGCTGAACCGGCTGGGCGCGCCGCGCGAGCAGCTGCTGTTCCGCGAGCGGTCGTCGGCGGAGCAACAGGTGCGCAGGCTGGCGGAGTTGTACCACCAGCATCTGACCGGGCTGCCGGTGACGGTGATCCTGGACGACGCGGTGGAGGCGGAGCAGGTCCGCACGCTGCTGCCGGAGCGCTCGGACAGTCTGGTCCTGGTCACCTGCCGGGAGCCGCTGGACCTCGCTCCCGACGTGCCGGCGGCCGTGCACCGGCTGCCGGTGGCCGCGCTGGACGCGGGGGGTGCGGAGGAACTGCTGCGGGAGGCGGCGGGGGCGCCCGACCCCGGCCCGTACGACTCCGAGGCGTTCGACCGGATCCGGGAGTCGTGCGCCGGGCTGCCGCTGGCGCTGCGGGTGGCGGGGTCCTCGCTCGGCGGGCGCTCGATGGGCGAGCTCGCACAGCTGCTGGCCCGGCCCGACTGGGGACCCGGAGCCGTCGAACGGGCGCTGTCCGTGCGGTACTTCACCGATCTCGACGAGGACGCCAGGCGGCTGCTGCGCCGGCTCGCGCTCGCCGGGCGGGCCTCTCTGGGCGCGGCGGCGGCCGGTGCGCTGCTGGGCGGCAGCGGTCAGGAGGGGGCCCGGCTGCTGCGGGAACTGGCCGAGGCGGGGCTTCTGGACCATGTCCGGGGAGAGCGCTACCGACTGCACGACTCCGTGCGCGGCTTCGCGGCGGCCCGGCTCCAGGACGAGGAGGACGCGGCGGAGATCGCGGCGGCGCAGGAGCGGCTGATCCAGAACTACGCGGAGCTCGCGGACGCGGTGATCCGGATGGTCGACGGCAAGATGTCGACCCGCGCGGACCGCTTCGGCGGGCACGGCTTCGGTTCGCTGGACGCGGCCCTGCGCTGGCTGGACGAGGAGTCCAGCTTCATCACCGCCGCGCTGCGGCATGCCGAGGGCGTCGACCAGCAGACGGTGCTGAATCTGCTCGGCGCGCTCTGCGACTACTGCCTGCTGCGCGGCGATCTGTACCGGCTCGGCGAGATCAACGAGCTGACCGACGCGGTCGGACAGGGGCTGCTGTCCCGGTCGGTGCAGTGGCGGACCGGTATCGCGGCCCGCCAGCTCGGCGAGCTCGACAAGGCGCGCACCACGCTGACCTCGGTGGTCTCGCTCTACCAGGAGGCGCACCAGGACGCGGGGGCCGCGCTCGCGCTCTGCTCGCTCGGGATCACCCTGCACCACCAGGGCAATCTGACGGAGGCGTCGGCGAAGCTGCGGGAGGCCCTGGTGCTCCAGGAGCCGGCTTCTCTCGCCGCGGACCGGGGCTGGACCCTGCATGCGCTGGCGGCGGTCGAGCGGGACCGGGCCAATCTGGCCGAGGCGCTGGCCCTGCTGCACACGGCCCTGGAGCTGCACCGGGAGAACGAGTCGCTGCACGGTGAGGCATGGGCGCACTTCCAGCTGGGCCAGGTGTGTCTGCGGATGGGCGACGTGGAGCGGGCCGACGCCGAGCTGCGGGCGGCCCTGGACCAGTACGGCCGCACCCGCGACGGGCGGGGCGAGGCGTGGGCGCTGACGCAGCTGGCCCGCGCGCGGCTCGTCGAGGGCGAGATCGCACCCGCGGTGGAGGGCCTGCGGCAGGCGCTCTCCCGCCACCGTGACCAGGAGGACGCGCGGGGCGAGGCGTGGACGCTCTACTACCTGGGGCATGCGCTGGAGGAGCGCGGGGACCTGGATCAGGCGGTACGGGAGCTGGAGCGGGCGCGCACGATGTTCTCGCGGATGCGGGACGTGTACGGGCTCGCCTGTGCCCGGCATCACTCGGGCCGGGTCACCCGCGACCAGCGCGCGGCCCAGACCGGCAACCTGCGCAATTCCGGCTTCGCCCGGCAGCTGCTGGTCGACGCCCGGGCGGACTTCCAGCGCATCGGGGTCGCCCATGGCGAGGGCTGGACCTGCCTGGAGCTGGCGATCGTCGACGCCGGCAACGGGAAGGTCGCTCAGGCCCTGGAGCTGTGCGGGGAGGCCACCGCGCTCTTCCTGTCGTACGGAGACCGGCGGGGCGCCGACTGGGCCCGCTTCCTGCGCTGCACGCTGCTGCCGTACGGGTCGCCGGGTGGCGCGGAGGTGGGGGCGGTCGTCGCCCAGGAGGAGCTGGCGCGGCTGGTCGAGGACCGGCACCCGACGCGGGACGGGAAGGTGGAGGACTGCGCGGAGGCGTACGCCGTGGTCCTGGAGCGGGGCGTCCAGCTCGACGCGGGCTGGCAGGCCTGGGACCTGGGCATGGTGCCGAACCGGCATGCCCGGGAGGTGATGGGCGTCCCGCTGGAGGTGGTGTGAGGCCCGTGTCGCGGTGCGGCGCCGGGGCCCGGGGTCGCCGCGGCGCGGGCCCTCCCGAGGGAGGGCCCGCGCCGCGGCGGTCCGCGCTACTCCCGCGCGGCCGTGCCGCTCTTCGCCGGCGCGGCGCCCTTCGGGTCCGGGGCCTCCTCGAAGGAGACCTTGCCCATGTGGCGGTTCATCGACTTCATCAGCATCCAGACGGCCACGGCCATCACCGCGAAGACGACGAAGCCGAGGACGCCGGGGGTCACCTTGTTCTTGTCCAGCTCTTCGGCGGCGAAGGGGACAAGCTGGGTCAGTGCCAGGTGTGCGCTCATGTCAGGCATTGTCGCGGATGCCCGCGAAGAGGTCGTCCTCGGGGAGGGAGGTCGGCACCAGCGACTTGCTGAGCTCGTACTCCTCCGTCGGCCAGACCTCCTTCTGGATCTCCATCGGCACCCGGAACCAGCCACCGTCCGGGTCGATCTGCGTACGGTGGGCGATCAGGGCCTTGTCGCGGGTCTCGAAGAAGTCGGCGCACGGGACGTGCGTGGTCAGGATCCGCTCCGTGCGCTCGAACTCGTCCCAGCGCTTCAGCCAGTCGCCGTACGGCGACTCCAGGCCCCGGTCGAGGAGCGCCTGGTGCAGGGCCTCGGTGCGGGGGCGGTTGAAGCCCTGGTTGTAGTAGAGCTTCTGCGGCTGGAAGGCCGGTCCGAACTCGTCCTCGGGGTACTTCTCGGTGTCCGCGGCTCCGTCGAAGGCCACCATCGTGATCTTGTGGGTCATGATGTGGTCGGGGTGCGGGTAGCCGCCGTTCTCGTCGTAGGTCGTGATGACCTGCGGGCGGAAGGAGCGGATCTTGCGGACCAGCTCGCCGGCGGCCGTGTCGACGTCCTCCAGGGCGAAACAGCCCTCGGGCAGCGGCGGCAGCGGGTCGCCCTCCGGCAGGCCGGAGTCGACGAAGCCGAGCCACTCCTGGTCGACCCCGAGGATGTCGCGGGCCTCGTCCATCTCCTTGCGGCGGACCTCGTGGATGTTCGCCTCGATGTAGGCGTCACCCTGGAGCTTGGGGTTGAGGATGGAGCCGCGCTCGCCGCCCGTGCACGTGACCACGAGCACGTCCACCCCCTCGGACACATACTTGGCCATCGTCGCCGCGCCCTTGCTCGACTCGTCGTCGGGGTGGGCGTGAACGGCCATCAGTCGCAGCTGCTCAGTCAAGACTCGATCCTCAGTGATTCGTCGCGGAGGCAGGTCTCTATAGTGACGGAACCGGGGGGCGGAAAATTCCGGGTGCCCCGGCGGCGAGAGGATCGATCATGAGCGCGGTGCGAGAGCAGCTGCCCGAAGGGCGCTACGGCCGCTCCGCGGACGCGCGCGCCGACCGCAAGCTCAAGATCGCCGGCGCCGTGCTCGGGGCCTTGTTCCTGGGCGTTCTGGGCTGGTTCGGCTGGCACTACGTCGGCGAGAGCAGGATCAGCGCCGAGATGATCAAGTTCGACGTGGTGAGCGACACCGAGGTGCAGGTGCACCTGGAGGTGCGCAAGGACACCGGCGTCACGGGCGTCTGCACGCTGCGCTCCCGCTCCGAGGACGGGGCCGAGGTGGGCCGCAAGGACGTGACCGTCGACGAGGCCGCCGACCGGGTCGACCGCGTCTGGTCGATCCGCACCACCGCGCGGGCGACGAGCGCCGAGCTCGTGGGGTGTACGCCGCAGTAGCTGTGGGTAGGGGACGGGTGGCGTGTCGAACACCGTTTCCAGCGCTGACCAGGAGCGACGCCATCTTGATGGTTGATGTCCTCCCCCTTTTCGCCACTAATTGTTAGGCTCGTGGTTTCGCCCGCCCAGGAAGGACAATCCTTCTGGGTAGGGCGATGCTTTGTATTCCCAGTACCTACGAGGAGCACCTGTGACCCAGACCAGCGACAACGTCACCTGGCTCACCCAGGAGGCGTACAACCAGCTCAAGGCCGAGCTGGAGTACCTGTCTGGTCCCGCGCGAACCGAGATCGCCGCCAAGATCGCCGCGGCGCGCGAGGAGGGCGACCTGCGCGAGAACGGCGGGTACCACGCGGCCAAGGAGGAGCAGGGCAAGCAGGAGCTCCGGGTCCGCCAGCTGACCCAGCTGCTCGAACACGCCAAGGTCGGCGAGGCGCCGGCGGACGACGGCGTCGTCGAGCCCGGCATGGTCGTGACGATCGCCTTCGACGGCGACGAGGACGACACGATGACCTTCCTGCTCGCCTCCCGCGAGTACGCGAGCGGTTCCATCGAGACCTACTCGCCGCAGTCCCCGCTCGGGGTCGGCGTGCACGGCAAGAAGGCCGGTGAGGACGCCGAGTACGAGCTGCCGAACGGCAAGAAGGCCACCGTGAAGATCCTCAGCGCCAAGCCGTACACCGGCTGAGCCCGATTCTTCGGCCGGAGGGCCGGACCCCTCAGGGGGTCCGGCCCTTCGGCTTTCGCGCCTCGCGCGTCAGACGGTCGCCGACCGGTACTTCCGTACCGACAGCGTCCGGAACACCACGATGATCAGGACCGACCAGATCAGCGAGGCCCAGACCGGGTACTGCATCGGCCAGGCGTCCGACGGGGAGACGCCCGGGTTGCCGAACAGTTCGCGGCAGGCCTGGACCGTCGCGCTGAACGGGTTCCACTCGGCGATGGGCTGCAGCCACGACGGCATCTGGCTGGAGTCCACGAACGCGTTCGAGATGAACGTGACCGGGAAGAGCCAGATCAGGCCGCCGGACGTGGCCGCCTCCGGCGTGCGGACCGAGAGGCCGATCAGGGCGCCGATCCAGGAGAAGGCGTAGCCGAGGAGGAGCAGCAGCCCGAACGCGGCCAGCGCCTTCGGGACGCCCTCGTGGATCCGCCAGCCGACGAGCAGGGCGACGATCGCGAGGACCACCAGCGTGAGGGTGGTCTGCACCAGGTCGGCCAGGGTCCGGCCGGTCAGGACGGCTCCGCGGGCCATCGGCAGGGAGCGGAAGCGGTCGATGAGCCCCTTGTGCATGTCGTCGGCGATGCCCGCGCCCGCGCCGGCCGTGGCGAAGGTGACGGTCTGGGCGAAGATGCCCGCCATCAGGAACTCGCGGTAGACCTCCGGGGAGGTCGAGCCCCCGATGTTCATGGAGCCGCCGAAGACGTAGCTGAACAGCACCACGAACATGATCGGCTGGATCATCCCGAAGATGATCATCTCCGGGATCCGGGTCATCCGGATCAGATTGCGTTTGGCGACGACCAGCGAGTCGCCGACGGACTGGGAGACACGGCCGCGCGGGCGGGGAGCCGCGACGGCGTCGTTCACCGCGGTCATTTCACCGCCTCCTTGCGTTCGCGCTTGCGGCCCTTGGCGTCCTGGGGCGCCCCGCCGTTCTCCTCGTCCTCCCGCTCGGCCGTGTGGCCGGTCAGGGACAGGAAGACGTCGTCGAGGGTGGGCCGGCGCAGTCCGATGTCGTCGATCTCGACCCCGACGGTGTCCAGGTCGCGGATGACCTCGGCGAGCAGCTTCGCGCCGCCGGTGACCGGGACGGTCAGCTTGCGGGTGTGGTTCTCGACGGAGACCTCGCCGTGGCCGATGCCCGCCAGTCCGTAGCGCGCGAGGACGTCACGGGCCGGGGCGATCATCTCCCGCTCGTGGACGACGACCTCGACGCGCTCGCCGCCCGTCTGGGCCTTGAGCGCGTCCGACGTACCGCGGGCGATGACCTTGCCGTGGTCGATGACGCAGATGTCGTCGGCCAGGTGGTCGGCCTCCTCCAGGTACTGGGTCGTCAGGAGCAGGGTGGTGCCCCCCGCGACCAGTTCCTGGATGACCTCCCACAGCGCCTGCCTGTTGCGCGGGTCCAGCCCCGTCGTCGGCTCGTCCATGAACATCACGGGCGGCGAGACGACCAGGGCGGCGGCGAGGTCGAGCCTGCGGCGCATGCCGCCGGAGTACGTCTTGGCGGTGCGGTCGGCCGCGTCGGAGAGGTTGAAGCGGTCGAGCAGTTCGCCCGCCCGGACCTTCGCCCGCTTGGCGTCCATCTGGTAGAGCTGGCCGACCATCTGGAGGTTCTCGCGCCCTGTCAGATACTCGTCGACGGCCGCGAACTGGCCGGAGAGGCCGATCGAGCGCCGGACCTCGTTGGGATGTTCGAGGACGTCGATCCCGGCGACGGTCGCCTTTCCGCTGTCCGGCTGGAGCAGCGTCGTCAGGACGCGTACGGCCGTCGTCTTCCCCGCTCCGTTCGGGCCGAGCAGGCCCAGGACCGTGCCCTCGGGTACGTCGAGATCGACGCCGTCCAGAGCTCGTACGTCGCCGAATGTCTTCACCAGACCCTCGGCGTGGATCGCGCCTGGCATGTGGGTTCTCCCAGGGATTTGGGCGTTTTCCACCCAAGTTTAGGTTTGAACGGCGCCCGACGCCCACCGAATGCGTGACCCCGACCACACCTGCCGACGCGATGCGTCGCGAACGGAGCGAACGCCTAGGTCAGGACCACGTAGCCCGCGTCCCGAAGGGCCGCCTCGACCTCCTCGCAGTGCTCCGGACCCTTGGTCTCCAGGTGCAGCTCGACCTCCGCCTCCGTCAGCCCGAGGCGCGGATCGGTGCGCACGTGGCTCACGTCGAGCACGTTCGCGTCCACCACCGTCAGCACCGCGAGGAGGGTCGCCAGCGCGCCCGGCCGGTCCGTCACGCGCAGCCGAAGGCTGAGGTAGCGGCCCCCGGCCGCCATGCCGTGGCGCAGGACCCGCTGCATGAGCACCGGGTCCACGTTCCCGCCGGACAGGACCGCGACGACCGGGCCCGCGAACGACGTCGGTTCGCTCAGCAGGGCCGCCACCGGACTCGCTCCGGCCGGCTCGACGACCAGCTTCGCCCGCTCCAGGCAGAGCAGCAGAGCGGAGGAGAGCGCGTCCTCGGAGACCGTGCGGATCTCGTCGACGTACTCCTGGACGATCGAGAACGGCACGTCTCCCGGGCGCCCCACCTTGATCCCGTCCGCCATCGTCATCGGCGACTCGATCGCCACCGGATGCCCGGCGGTCAGCGACGGCGGATACGCGGCCGCGCCCGCCGCCTGGACCCCGATCACCTTGACGTCGGGGCGCACCGACTTCACCGCGAGCCCGATGCCGGCCACCAGACCGCCGCCGCCGACCCCGACCAGGATCGTGCGGACCTCCGGGCACTGCTCCAGGATCTCCAGACCGACCGTGCCCTGCCCGGCGATGATGTCCGGGTGGTCGAAGGGGTGGATGAAGACGGCGCCCGTCTCCGCCGCGTACTCCTCCGCGGCCGCCAGCGTCTCGTCCACGACATGTCCGTGCAGCCGCACATCGGCGCCGTAGTCCCGGGTCGCCGCGACCTTCGGCAGCGGGGCGCCGACGGGCATGAAGACCGTGGAGTGGACCCCGAGGAGCGCGGAGGCCAGCGCCACTCCCTGCGCGTGGTTGCCCGCCGAAGCGGCGACCACCCCGGCCGCCCGCTGCTCCGGCCGCAGCCCGGCGATCCGTACGTACGCGCCCCTCAGCTTGAACGAACCCGTTCGTTGAAGGTTCTCGCACTTGAGGTGGACAGGGGCCCCCACCAGCGAGGACAGATAACGGCTGCCCTCCATCGCGGTCATTCTGGCCACCCCGGAGAGCATCTTCTGCGCCCCGCGCACATCGTCGAGGATCAGATGGTGCAAGGGGTCTGGCCTACGGAAGCTCATGACAGCAAGTCTCGCAGCTCACGGACCCCGTGGCCGCCCGGGTCTCTCCCGCCACCGCGGGTTTGCGCAGCGCAGGTACGGACCCTCGAAGGTCCGCGTACTCTGTCCCCCACCAACCGACCACCGCACGAGAGAGCCCCCACAGCCATGCCCACATCTCAGGACATGACGACTGAGCTTGACCCCGGTCTCCTCGATGCCCTCCAGCACCAGGTGGCCGTCTTCGCCCGCCGGGCCGAACAGACCCGGCTCGGCGGTACCGGGCAGCTCCGCAACTCGATGGACCGCGCCGCCTATCTGCTCCTGAACAGGCTGGACCAGGAAGGCCCGATGGGCGTCAAGGCACTCGCGGCGGGCATGGGCATCGACTCGTCCACCGTCACGCGCCAGGTCGCCCCGCTCGTCGACACGGGCCTGGTCAAGCGCACCTCGCACCCCGAGGACGGGCGGGCGGTCGTGCTCCAGCTCTCGCCGCGCGGGCTGGCCCGCCTGGAGGAGGTCCGCGCCTCCCGCCGCGAGTTGATGGCACAGGTGACGGACGGCTGGACGGCGGACGAGCGCGAGTCGTTCTGCACCCTGCTCACCCGCTTCAACTCGGCCCTGTCCGCCCGGCAGTCGGGTCTGCCGCCGGCCGTCGACACGGAGTCCTCCGCGACCTCTTGACCCGGGCGGCGCGCTGTCCTCATATGAGGACGTGCGAGATCGACAGGTCGGCCGGGGCGGCGACCACGGAGGCGAACCGCGTCGGCGCACCCGGCAGTTCGAGGCGTTCGTGGCGGGAGCGGCGGGGCGGCTGCTGCATGCCGCGACGCTGCTCACCGCCGAGACGAGAGCCCGCAACCCGCGCGCGCAGGCGCTGCTGACGGCCTCCCTCGCGCACACCTACGCCCACTGGGACCGGCTGCGCGGCGAGGATCCGTACGACCGCACCCGTGCCGACCTCGCCGCACGCTTCGCCCGCGCCGCCTGGCGGCACCACCGCGGCCGGGGCGGAGTCCTCGCCGCGCTCACCCCGCAGGAACGTCTCGTCCTGGTGCTCCGGCTGTACGAAGGGGTGGCGGAGGAGCAGACCGCGGCCCTGCTGGGGCTGCCCGAGGAACGCGTCCGCGCCGTCTGCGCCCGTGCGGTGGCCGCCCTGCGGGACCGACGGGACCCGCGGGCCGGATCCGGCCCCCGTGATCTGCCGGGGGAGGTCGCGTCGTGAACCGCCACGAGCGCAAGGAGGACGAGGTCCGGCGGATGCTCGACAGCACCCATCCGCAGGTCCCCGCCGACCTGGCCGCGCGGGCCGTCGAGCGCGGGACCCGTCTGATGCACCGCGACCGGGCCGTGCGCCGCGCGCTGTGGATGCTGCTGGCCGCGGCCGTGCTGGCCTTCGCGGTGTGGGCGTCGGTGGCCGAACCCTGGCACGTACCGCCCTCGCAGACCACTCCACCGCTCGAAGGCTGGTGACGACGGCCCTAGCCTGGAAGAAGGAGACCCAGGAGGCCGCCATGACCAGGAAAGTCGCCGACTGCCGGAAGACGCCCAGCGTGATGGGCTGCACGCTCACCATCACCGGTGAGGAAGAGGAAGTCGTACAGGCCGCGGCCGAGCACGCGGTCTCGGTGCACGGTCACACCGACAGCATCGACCTGCGGACCATGATCCGCGAATCACTGGAGGACGAGAAGGTCTCGGCCTGACCGGGCGCCCCGGAGCGGGCGCCCGACAGGCGGGTCCCGGCGCACTGCGCGACCGGTCCCCGGCCGGGGACCGGTCGCGTGCCGGCGGCTGCTAGCCCAGCGCCTGGCGCAGGTCCGCCAGCAGGTCGTCCACGTTCTCGATGCCCACCGAGAGCCGGACCAGGTCCGCCGGGACCTCCAGGGCCGAGCCCGCCACGCTCGCGTGCGTCATCCGGCCGGGGTGCTCGATCAGCGACTCCACACCGCCCAGGGACTCACCCAGGGTGAACAGCTTGGCGCGGTTGCAGACCTCCACCGCCGCCGCCTCGCCGCCGGCGACACGGAAGGAGATCATCCCGCCGAACGCCTTCATCTGCTTGGCGGCGATCTCGTGCCCCGGGTGCTCCGGCAGCCCCGGGTACAGGACCTGGGTGACCTTCGGGTGCTGGGTCAGCATCTCGACGATCTTGCCCGCGTTCTCGCTGTGCCGGTCCATGCGCACGGCCAGCGTCTTGATGCCGCGCAGCACGATCCACGAGTCGAAGGGACCGGCCACCGCGCCCATCGCGTTCTGGTGGTACGCCAGTTCCTCGCCGAGCGCCTCGTCGGCCGTCACCAGCGCGCCGCCGACGACGTCGGAGTGACCGCCCATGTACTTCGTCAGCGAGTGCACCACGACGTCCGCGCCGAGCGAGAGCGGCTGCTGGAGGTAGGGCGAGGCGAAGGTGTTGTCGACGACCAGCTTCGCGCCCGCCGTACGGGCCACGTCCGCGACGGCCGCGATGTCGGTGATGCCGAGAAGGGGGTTCGACGGGGTCTCGACCCAGATCACCTTCGTACGGTCGTTGACCGCGGCGCGCACGGCCTCGACGTCGGAGGTGTCGGCGACCGAGAAGTCCACGCCCCAGCGCTGGACGACCTTGGCGAAGAGCCGGAAGGTGCCGCCGTAGGCGTCGTTGGGGATGACCACGTGGTCGCCGGGGGTCAGCAGCGTCCGCAGGAGGCAGTCCTCGGCCGCGAGTCCGGAGGCGAAGGCGAGACCGCGCCGGCCGCCCTCCAGCGCCGCGAGGTTCTCCTCGAGGGCGGTACGGGTCGGGTTGGCGCTGCGGCTGTACTCGTAACCGCCGCGCAGCCCACCGACGCCGTCCTGCTTGTAGGTGGACACCTGGTAGATGGGCGGGACGACCGCGCCGGTCAGCGGGTCGGCCGTGTTGCCCGCGTGGATGGCGCGGGTCTCGAAGCTCTGGTGCGTGTGCTCGTCGCTCATGAGGCAGGAGCGTAGTCCTGAGCCCGGTCCGCCGCCGCCGACGTCTCACGGGGTGTCTCACAGCGTGGCCGGTCCCGTGCACCGTCACCGCGGGCCGCCCGGGCCTGACGGGCCGCGCGGGCCGTCCTGGACAATGGACCCATGGAGATTCTCTGGTTCCTGCTCGCGATGGGTCTGCTGTTCGCCGTCCTCGCTCCGTATCTGCGACGCCGCCGCGCCGTCGGAATCCATCAGGTCGCGCCCGGAGCGCCCGACGCCGCCGACCCCGAGGCGTACGGCTTCGCCCGCCAGGAGCAGCAGGACGTGCGGATGCCGGGGCCCGACGCCGACCTGCTCGACGTCCTCGACGTGGTCCAGGCGACGCAGGACTGGCGAGCGGCCTCGCAGCTCCTCGCCGGCACCGAGAAGGAGGGCGAGGTCCGCTGGCAGCGTGTCCAGGCGTTCGCGGGCGCGGCCTCCCTGGAGCTCCAGCAGAAGCCGGGCGTCGGTGGCGCGTGGCTGCGCGCCTGGCGCGCCGACTCCCCCAAGGACCCGGGCGGGGCCGCCGTGCACGCCGAGTTCCTGGTGCAGCAGGCGTGGCGCTCCTCGGCGGCCGGCACGGACGACTTCCGGATCATCCTCGAAGAGGCGAAGAAGGTGAGCGAGGAGGCGGCGCTGCTCGCTCCCGGCGACCCCGTCCCGTACCTCGTGCAGCTCGCCGTCGCCCGCGGACTCGGCTACAGCCACGAGGAGTTCGACCAGGTCTGGGCGAAGATCATCGACCGCGCCCCGCAGCACATGGGGGCGCATCTGGCCGCCCTGCACTTCTGGTGCGAGAAGTGGCACGGCTCGCGCACCGACGCCGACCGCTTCGCCACCTCGGCCGCCGCCCGCGCCCCGCAGGGCTCGCTGCTCGCGGCCCTGCCGCTGTTCGCGGTGTACGAGCACCTGCCCGAGATCGTCATCGTGCAGGACTTCTACCGGACCGAGGTGGTCAGGAAGGCGATGGAGGGCGCGCTGTACGCGGTCCACTCCGCCCGCCCCGACGACCCGATGCTGGCGCACGTCCGTCATCTGCTGGTGCTGTTCCTGGTGCGCGCCGAGCGGTGGACCGAGGCGATGCACCAGATCGTCCACGTGGACGGCCACGTCGGCGCGCTGCCGTGGACGCTGAGCGAGGACCCGGCCGCGGAGTACACGGTGTACCGGAACCTGGCCGTGGCCGGCTACGAGGCGAACGGCGGAAGCCCGGCGACGCTGCCGCGGTAGCGCGGCGGGTCCGTACGGGAGGCCCGGGACGACGCCGCCGGCCGAGGGCGGAGGCGGGGTCGCGGGCCGTAGGCGGCGGAGACGGCCGCGGGCCGGACGGAGGTCGGGACGGCGCCCGGGGACGCGGGCGGAGGCGGCGTCGCGAGGGGCGCCGCGTACGGATGCCCAGGTCGGGCGCCGTTTCCCTGTGGACGCCGCACGCGCCGATGGGTGATACTCCGCTTCCCCCCACAGCATCACCGATCGCCATTTCTCCGTGGGGGAACTCTGCCCGATGGGCGCTTCTCTGCGCGCGCTGCGCGCCCTCGTCCTGCTTGCCGGCTTCCATCTCCTCGGCATCGCGCTGCTGGCCCTGCTCGCTCTGGTCGACTGGGCGGCCGCGCTCTGGGCCCCCGGCCCCTGGGCGCTCAAGTTCTACGTCGTCACCGCCGTCCTCGCGGTCCCCATCGTCCGCGGCATGCTCATGCTGCGGACCCCGCAGGACGAGATCACCACGAGCGTCCTCGTCGGCGAGGCCGACGAGCCTCGGCTCTGGCGGACCGTGCGGGAGCTGGCCGATCGGGTCGGCACCCGGGCGCCGCACGAGATCCGGCTGACCGGCGAGGTCAACGCGGCCGTCAGCGAGGACTCCCGGCTGCTCGGCCTGCTGGGCGGCCGGCGCCGCCTCTACCTGGGCCTGCCGCTGATGGCCGGACTCACGGAGGCGCAGCTGCGGGCCGTGCTCGCCCATGAGTTCGGGCACTTCACCCACGCCGACACCCGCCTCTCCGGCATCACCGCCCGTGGCCGCGTCCAGGTCGAACGGACCGTCGCGCACTTCGAGGCGAAGGCCGGGGGCAAGGTCGCCAAGGAGGTGGCGCGGCAGGAGAAGAAGGCCGCGAAGCGGATCTCCAAGGGCAAGAAGGCGCACGAGATCGACACGACCGGCGTCGGCTTCACCTTCCGCACGATGGCCCGGATCTACACCGCGTACGGACGGCTCTCCCTGCGGGCCACGCAGGCCGATTCGCGTCGCCAGGAGCTCGCCGCCGACCTGGCGGCGGCCCGGATCGCCGGCCGTGACGCGACCGCGTCGGCGCTGCGCGAGATCGTCGTCGTGGAGACGGCCCACGGCTTCTTCCTCGACTCCTACGCCACGCTGGGCGCCGAGTTCGGGCTGCTGCCGCCGCACGGCGAGGTGATCGGGGGCGTACGGCATCTGCTCGCCGCGCGCGGCGAGGAACTGGACGAGCTGCGGTACGACCTGCCGACGCACCCCGCCTCCCCCTACGACTCCCACCCGCCGATGGCCGAGCGGGTCGCCCTCGTCGAAGCGCTGCCCGACGACGGCCGCGACGCCACCCCCTCACCGCCCTCGCTCTCCCTGCTCGTCTCGCCCGACCGCTCGCTCGCCGCCGTGGAGGACGTCACGCTGACCGCGGACGCGCTGCGGATGCGCCGAGTGGCCTGGCCGGACCTGGTGCACGAGGCGATGAGCGCCCACGCGGTGCGCGCCACGGAACCGGTGCGCCGTGCGACGGCCGAGGTGGCGGGCACCGTGCCGGGCGAGACCACGCCGCGTACGGCGCTGGACGCGATGCTCGACGCGATCGACGCCGGGAATGGCTGGGCGATCGGCGACCGGCTCCCGAAGTCCGAGCAGGCGGCCGCCGCGACGGGCCGGGCCGCCCGCGAGTTCGCCCGGCCCCTGCTGCGGCGGAACCTGTCCGGGCTGGTGGCCGGCGCCCTGACCGAGGACGGACGGGCGCGCTGGCAGCTCTCCTGGGAGGCCGAGGCGCGGCTGCGGCTGCCGCCCGGCTACGAGGACGAACTCCCGGCGGCCCTGGACGCGGCGGTCACGGACCGTCCGGACACCGGCCCCCTCCGTCTGCTCCTGCACACCTCCTGAACCGCTCTCCCCGTACGCAGAAAGTCACCGGACCCACCGTGATCATCCTCTGGATCGTCCTCACCCCCCTCGTCCTGGGCGTCCTGGCCCTGGGGCTGTACTTCCTCAAGGCCATCGTCCAAGGCACCATCGAGGGCCTGCGCTCCGACCCGGCCGCCGAGGCCGCCGCCGAGGAGCGGGCCGCGCGCGTCTCGGCGCTGGGGCTGCTGCCCCCCGAGCGCCAGAACACCGAACTGCCCGCGCCGCTGCAGCCGGCCCTCACCGTCGCCCTCGCGGCGGCCGGGGCCGGTGACTGGCAGCCCGCCGCCGAACTCCTCGAAGGGACGGCGGCGAAGGGCGGCTGGGAGCTCCGGGCCCACTTCACCGAGCGGCTGGCCGACCTGGCGGCCGACGACGACGCGTGGCTGCTGGCCTGGGAGGCCGCCCGGCCCGACGACCCCACCGCGGCTCTGCTGCGGGCGCGCAGCACCGTGTTCCTCGCCTGGAAGATCCGAGGGGCGAAGCGCGCGCAGTACACCACCCAGGAGCAGTTCGAGGGCTTCCGCCGCACGCTGCTCCGCTCCCGTGACGAGCACGCCCGCGCCGTGGAGCTGGCGCCTGCGGACGACCCGACCCCGTACGTGGGCGAGATCTGGACGGCGATCGGCCTCGGCCGGCCGCACGAGGAGATGCGGCAGGTGTGGAAGGAGATCACCGGCCGCGCCCCGCACCACTACGAGGCGACCTTCTCGGCGCTGCAGTACTGGTGCGCGAAGTGGCGGGGCTCCGAGGAGCTCGCCCGCGCCTTCGCCGTCCGGGCCGCGGCCGAGGCGCCGGCCGGGACGCTGATGTCGGTGTTCCCGCTGATCGCCCACTTCGAGCACGACGACTCGGACACCGCCGACGTCGACCGCACCCCCGAGATGTACGCGACGGTCGACGCGGTCCTCGCCGACGTGGCCGCCGCCGACCCGGACCACCCGAGGCTGCCGGAGGTCCGGCACCTGCTGGCGTACTACCTGTACCTGCAGGAACGGTGGGACGAGGCGCTCGACCAGTTCCGCCGGGTGGACGGCCACGCGGGCGCGTTCATCCCCTGGCGCCACAAGGGCGACGCGGCGGAGGAGTTCTGCCGGATGCGCGACGAGTGCGTGGCCAACGGGTCGGGGGCCTGACCGGGCGTCGGGACCGGGGCCGGTCGGGGGCCCGGCCGGGCCCGGCGATCGGGACCGGGGCCGGTCGGGGGCCCGGCCGGGCCCGGCGATCGGGACCGGGGGGCCGGGGGAATCCCTCCCGGCCCCCGGGCGTTGTGCGTAACGCCGACCGTCGAGGAGAAGCCGCATGTTCCTTTCACGCACCCCCGTCCTCCCCACGCCCGAGCAGGCGTTGAAGGGCCGCCCGGAACCCGAGTTCACGGTGCCCGAGCGCCACACCGTCCTCGGCAACCCGCTGCTCGGCCCGTACCCCGACGGCCTTGAGGTGGCCGACTTCGCCCTCGGCTGTTTCTGGGGCGCGGAGCGCAAGTTCTGGCAGACCGAGGGCGTCTGGACGACGCTCGTCGGCTACCAGGGCGGCATCACCCCGAACCCGGCCTACGAGGAGGTCTGCTCGGGCCTCACCGGCCACACCGAGGCGGTCCGGGTCGTCTTCGATCCCGCGAAGGTCTCGTACGAGCAGCTGCTCAAGCTCTTCTGGGAGTCGCACGACCCGACCCAGGGCTTCCGCCAGGGCAACGACGTCGGCACCCAGTACCGCTCGGCGGTCTACACCCACTCCCCCGCCCAGGCCGCGGCGGTCGACGCCTCCCGCGCCGCCTACCAGCAGGTCCTGACGGGCTCCGGCTACGGCACGATCACCACCGAGATCCTCCCGGCGGACGGCCGTACCTTCTTCCCCGCCGAGGGCTACCACCAGCAGTACCTGGACAAGAACCCGGCGGGCTACTGCGGAATCGGTGGCACGGGCGTGTCCTGCCCGATCGGGGTGGCGAAGGCCGAGTAGCGGCGGGCGCCGCTCCGCGGTCCCGGCGGATCAGCCCACCGGTTCACCGATGAGCGGGATCGCGGAGCCCGGTGCGTCCGGGGTGTGCGGCATGTCCGAGGGCGCCGAGGTCGTCCGGGCGGCGCTCCCTACGGGGCCGGCGTCGCCAGGCCGGTCCGCCAGGCCCAGGCGGCGATTCCCACCCGGTTCCGTACGCCCAGCTTCGCCTGGATGTTGGCCAGATGGGTCTTGGCCGTGCCGGGGGTGACCACGAGTGCGGACGCGATCTCCGCGTTCGTCAGGCCCTGGGCGACCAGCCGGACGATCTCCCGTTCCCGTGGGGTCAGCGGGTCCTGGGGCGGGGTGTCGCCGGGCTCGGGTGCGAGGTGACGCAGCAGACGGACGGTGATCTGCGGGCTGATCAGCGTGTCGCCCGCCATCGCCGCCCGTACCGCCTCGATCAGCAGTGCCGGCCCCGAGCGCTTGAGCAGGAAGCCGCAGGCGCCGTGGCGCAGGGCGGTGTGGACATAGTCGTCGAGGTCGAAGGTGGTCACCACGATCACCTTCGTCCGGGCGGAGAGCCGGCGGGTGACCTCGAGACCGTCCAGTCTCGGCATCCGGATGTCGGCGAGGACGACGTCGGGGCGCAGGGTGCGGGCGAGGTCGACGGCGGTGGCGCCGTCGGCCGCCTCGGCGACGACGGTCATGTCCGGTTGCGAGTCGAGGATGAGCCGGAAGCCGTTGCGGACGTCGTCCTGGTCGTCGGCGATCAGGATGCGGGTGGTCATGGGCGGTCTCCGGTCCGGTCCAGGGTGGCGGTGAGGCACCAGTTGCCGTCGTGGGTGGCGGTGCGCAGTGTTCCGCCGCTCGCGCGTACGCGCTCGGCGAGGGCCGGCAGCCCGCTTCCGCCGCGTTCGCGGGGCCGGGGGTGCGGGCCGGGACGGACGCCGTCGTTGGTGACCGTCATCGTCACCTCCCCTGCGAGGAGGGTCAGTTCGACGTCGACCCGGGTCGCCGCGGGGGCATGGCGGCGTACGTTGGTCAGCGCTTCGGCCGCCACCCGGTGGAGGGTGGCGGCGGCCTCCCGGGACAGCGCGTGTTCGACGCCGTCGGCGAGGTCGAGTCGGCTCTCCGTCCTGCCCTCCTCCCCGAACCTGCGGACCAGGTCCGCCAGTTCGCCGAGGCCGGGGACGGGTGCGCGATCGGCGGACGCCGACGCGCGGAGCAGGGAGACCGTGCGGTCGATGGAGGCGAGGGCGGCGAGCCCCGCCCGCTCGATGCGCTCCAGGGCGGGCAGGGCCGCGGCCGGGTCCTGTCCGGCGACGAACCTCGCGGCCTGCGCCTGGGCGACGATGCCACTGATGTCGTGGGCGACGAAGTCGTGGAGGTCGTGGGCGAGCCGGAGCTGCTGAGCGTGCCGGGCCTCCCGCACGGCACGGGTCCGGCGGCGGTCGGTGAAGCGCGGGTAGCCGCCGACGACGGCCGCGCCCAGTGAGGGCACACACCAGAACGCGCTCATGCCGACGTACTCGAAGAAGGAGGCGCCCGGCAGGAGCGGGACGGTCCACAGCGCCGTCGCCGCGGCGGCGATCCCTCCCCCGGCGAACGCCTCCCGGCGCGGGGCCCAGCGGTAGGCCACGGCCTGGAGCACGACCAGGAGGCAGGCCGCGCCGAGGAGCCACCGGGACTCCTCGGACGTGCCGTCGACGAGCGGGAGCACGGCGAGCAGCACGCCGCCGGCGAGACCGGCCGCACGCCCGGCGTACGCCCACCGGCCGGGCAGCGGACCGTGCCGGCGTGCGGGCGCGTCATCGGGGTCGGCCCCCATCGGCGACCGCCCCGGCGAGGGCGGTGCGGTGCCGCCGGGCCCACGGCCCGTCCGCCCGGCCGGCGCGCGCGGCCCGTCCGCCCGTCCCTCCCGCTCCGCCGGGCGCCGGCTCCACCGCACCGGCACCGCCCCCGCGAGGAGCGCTCCCGCCGCGATCAGGGCCGGTGCGGCCGCCACCCATGTCCCCGTCATGTCCCCACCCCCGCGCCCACCTTACGGATCACCTGTCCCTCACACCCTCTGCCGATCGGCAGAGGACGGCGGCGGTACGGCACGAGGATCTGCCGGTCGGCGGATGGGCCCGGCCCCCGGCCCGGGACGAGGCTGATCACACCGACAGGACACGGCCCCGACAGGCCGCAGGAGAAAGGTTGCTGAGCATGAGGACCGTCATCGACACCCCGCCGCGCTGGGTCGTCCGCACCGCCCACCTCGCCGCGCTGGCACCCCTGCCCAGCGGACTGTGGCGGCTGGCCGCGGCGTGCGGCGTCCCGGTGGGCTTCACCGGTACCAACGCACTGGCCGATGTCGAGCCGGGCGGCTTCTTCTCGCTCTACATGGTCGGACTCTCCGTGGTGGTCGAGGCCATCGGGCTTCTCGCGCTGGGGCTCGTCCAGTCCTGGGGGCAGGTGTTCCCCCGCTGGATGCCGCTGATCGGCGGGCGGCGCGTGGCGACCTCGTTCACCGTGCCCCTGGCCGGGACCGGGGCGCTCGCCCTGACCGCGCTCACCACGCTCGGCGCCTTCGGCTGGAACGGCCCGGAGACCATGGGGCACCCGGAGTCCCCGAAGGGGATCGCGTACGTGGTCATGACCGCCTGCTACGCGCCCCTGCTCGCGTGGGGGCCGCTGCTCGCCGTGGTCACCGCGCACTATTGGCTGCGCCGTCGGCGGACCGCGCGTCTACACTCGGTCGCATGGGTTCGCACTACTACTTCCGCTGATTCCGGCCGCGGACACGGTCTGACCCGCTGATCCGGCGCCCTCGGGGCGCGGCAGTGGCGGTCCCGGTGTCCCTTCATCCGGCCCGAACGAACCCCACCCTTCAGGGAAAGATCCCATGCGCGACCGCGCCCAGATGACCATGAAAGACGTCTCCAAGGCGTACGGGGACCGCTCCGTCCTCGAACAGATCTCGTTCACCGTCCGCCCCGGCGAGCGGACCGCCGTCATCGGCGAGAACGGCTCCGGCAAGTCCACGCTGCTGCGTCTCCTCGCCGGGGCGGAGGCCCCGGACACCGGCGAGGTCACCGTCCGTTTCCCCGGCGGCGCCGCCCACCTGGCCCAGACGCTCGCCGGGTCCTTCGGCATCGGCCCCGAGCACACGGTGCGGAACACCGTCGACGCGGCGCTCGCCGAACTCCGGTCGATGGAGCGGGAGATGCGGGCGGCCGAGGAGTCGCTCGGCTCCGCGACGGCCGAGGAGCTGGCCGCGTACGGCGAACTGGCGGCCCGGTACGAGGAGCGCGGCGGGTACGAGGCCGACGCCCGGGTCGACGCCGCGCTGCACGGCCTCGGCCTCGGACACGTCGCGTACGAGCGCCGCGTCGGCACCCTGTCCGGCGGCGAACAGTCCCGGCTCGCCCTCGCCTGCGTCCTGGCCTCCGGGGCCGAACTGCTGCTGCTCGACGAGCCGACGAACCATCTCGACCGGGCGGCCGCCGGATGGCTGGAGGAGCGGCTGCGGACCCACCGGGGCACGGTGGTGGCCGTCACCCACGACCGGGCGTTCCTGGAGGGGATGGCGACGGCGATCCTGGAGGTCGACCGCGACACGCGCGCGGTGACCCGGTACGGCGACGGCTGGTCCGGCTACCGGGCGGCGAAGGCCGCCGATCGCCGCCGCCGCGTGCGGGAGCACGAGGAGTGGCGGGAGGAGGTGGCCCGTACGGAGGAGCTGGTGGCGGCGGCCGGACAACGCCTGGCGGGCTCCGGCAAGGACCCGCGCCAGGGCTTCGGCAAGCACCGCCGCTCCCACGAGAACAAGCTGTCCGGCCAGGTCAGGTCGGCCCGGGTACGACTGGAGCTGCTGCGGAGGACGCCGGTACCGCCCCCGCCGGAGCCGCTGCGGTTCACGGCCCGCCTGACGACGGTCGGCGGATCGGGTACGGGTGCCGGATCGGGTACGGGCCGAGGATCGGGCACGGAGCCGGGCGTGGACCCGGTCGGCGGACCGGGCACGGACGGCGGCCCGAGGCCGGCCCACGGCCCGCGGCCGGGTGGGGAGCCGACGCCGACCCATCGCGCGGCGCCCGGTGCCGGGCCCGGTCCGCACGACAGGACGCTCGTCGAGCTCGCCGACGTCGTCGTCGGAGAACGGCTGCGGATCGACGAGCTGCGGATCTCGCCGGGCGACCGGCTGCTCGTCTCCGGGCCCAACGGGGCCGGGAAGACGACCCTGTTGCGGGTGCTCGCCGGGGATCTGCGGCCGGACAGCGGCACGGTCGTCCGGCCGGGCCCGGTCGGGTACCTGGCCCAGGAGTTGCCCGCCGTGCCGTCACGGGAGCCGCTGCTCACGGCGTACGCGGCGGGCCGCCCCGGGCTGCCCGAGGAGCACGCGGACGAGCTGCTCGCCCTCGGGCTGTTCCGGGAGGAGGACCTGACCGTGCCGGTGGCCGCGCTGTCGGTGGGCCAGCAGCGGCGGCTGGAGCTCGCCCGGCTGGTCAGCCGGCCGGCCGACCTGCTCGTCCTGGACGAGCCGACCAACCATGTGGCGCTCTCCCTGGTGGAGGACCTGGAGGCGGCCCTCGCCGCTTTCGAGGGGGCCGTCGTCGCGGTCTCCCACGACCACCGCTTCCGCTCCGGCTTCGGCGGCACCCCGCTCGAACTGCGCTCAGGCCGTACCGCCTGACGCGGCTCGCATCGCCGCGGCCGTCGCCGCCGCGTCGTAGCCGGGGGCGACGCCGTCGATCAGCAGGATGTCACCGGGGATGTGGCGGCTGCGCAGCGGGAGGATCTCCTGGTAGGCGGCGGAGTCGTACCAGTCGCGCGCCTGCTCCATCGAAGGGAAGGCGATCATGACGAGGGCTTCGGGCCAGTCGCCCTCGCGGACCTCCCGTTCGGGGGCCCCGTGCACGAGGAAGCGGCCGCCGAAGGGGTCCAGCGTGGCCTGGATCCGCTCGATGTAGGTGAAGACCTCGTCGTCGAGGGCGGTCGGGGGGCGCAGGTTCGCGAGTGCGTAAGCGGTCATGACGCAAGAATGCCGGGGCATGGCGTACGGGGTCGATTACCTCGGACGTCATGCCCCGGCACCCGTCCCGTTCGGGAGGCCGCTCGGAGGGCTCAGATCGTCGACGCGTCGATCACGAAGCGGTAGCGCACATCGCTCGCCAGCACCCGCTCGTACGCCTCGTTGATCTGGTCCGCGCGGATGAGCTCGATCTCCGCGCCCAGTCCGTGCTCCGCGCAGAAGTCCAGCATCTCCTGGGTCTCGGCGATGCCGCCGATCGCGGAGCCGGCGAGCGTCTTGCGGCCGAGCATCAGCGTGAAGAGGTTGAGCGAGACCGGCTCCTCGGGGGCGCCGACGTTCACCAGCGCGCCGTCCGTCCTGAGCAGCCCGAGATAGGCGCCGAGGTCGAGCGGGGCGGAGACGGTGGAGACGATCAGGTCGAAGGTGCCGGCCAGCTCGGTGAAGGTCGCCGGGTCGCTGGTGGCGCGGTAGTGGTCGGCGCCCAGCCTGAGGCCGTCCTCCTGCTTCTTCAGGGACTGGCTGAGCACGGTCACCTCGGCGCCGAGCGCGTGGGCGATCTTGACGCCCATGTGGCCGAGGCCGCCGAGGCCGACGATGGCGACCTTCTTGCCGGGGCCGGCCTTCCAGTGGGCGAGCGGCGAGTAGAGGGTGATGCCCGCGCAGAGCAGCGGGGCGGCCTGGTCGAGCGGGATGCCGTCGGGGATGCGCAGGGTGTAGTTCTCGTCGACGACGATGTGGGTGGAGTAGCCGCCGTAGGTCGGCTCCCCGTCCTTTCCGAGGGCGTTGTACGTGCCGGTCATGCCCTTCGCGCAGTACTGCTCCAGGCCCTGGAGGCAGTAGTCGCACTCCCGGCAGGAGTCGACGAAGCAGCCGACCCCGACGCGGTCGCCGACCTCGTGCCGGGTGACCCCTGCGCCGACCTCGGTGACGACGCCGGCGATCTCGTGACCGGGCACCATCGGGAAGATGCCCTCTCCCCAGCCGTCACGGGCCTGGTGGATGTCGGAGTGGCAGATGCCGGCGAACCTGATCTCGATGAGGACGTCGTGGTCGCCGACCGGGCGGCGCGGCACGGTGGTGCGCTCCAGCGGGGCGTTGGCGGCGGGCGCGGCGTAGGCGGATACGGCGGAAACGTTCGTGGTCATGGCATGCAGCCTGCCGAGGTGCCGCTCGTCCACCCAGCCCTCTGTCCTGCCTACGTCCAGCGTGCCTACCACTGGCAGGGACAGGAACGCCCGCCCGTCGGGGGCCGCCGCCTGGGATAATCGGGACGCATGGATCTCAGTGCCGAACTCAGCGAATTCCTGCGCTCGCGCCGGGCCCGGCTGAAGCCGGAGGACGTGGGTCTGCCGGAGTTCGGGCGCCACCGCCGTGTACCGGGGCTGCGCCGGGAGGAGCTGGCACAGCTTGCCGGGGTGTCGGTGGCCTACTACACGCGGCTGGAACAGGGCAACGGCCGCAATGTGTCGATGGAGGTGCTGGACGCGATCGCGCGGGCGCTGCGGCTGAACGACTCCGAGCGCGCGCACCTGACGCATCTGGCGAAGCCGACGGCGAAGAAGAAGCAGCACCGGGCGGCGATCACCCGCCCCCAGCAGGTGCGGCCGGGGCTGCGGCACCTGCTGGACTCGATGGACGGCGTCCCGGCCCTGCTCGTCGGCCGTCGGCTCGACGTCCTCGCCTGGAACCGGATGGCCCGGGCGCTGCTCGGCGACTTCGCGGCGATGGAGCCGGAGGAGCGCAACATGGCCCGGATGGTCTTCCTCGGCGCCCACGCGCGCGACCTCTACCAGGACTGGGAGTGCAAGGCGACCGAGGTCGTGAGCGTGCTGCGGTTGTACGCCGGCTGCTACCCGGACGATCCGGCGCTGCTCGCGCTGGTCGGCGAGCTGTCGGTGCGCAGCGAGGAGTTCCGCTCGCTGTGGGCGGCGCACACCGTCGCGGACAAGGGGCACGGCAGCAAGCGGCTGCGGCATCCGCTGGTGGGCGAGATGACGTTGCAGTACGAGTCGTTGAAGGTCTCCGGTACGGACCCGGACCTGGCTCTGGTGACCTACCAGGCGGAGCCCGGGACGGCCTCGGCGGACGCTCTGCGGCTGCTCGCGCAGTGGGGCGTGGAGGACGTCGTGCGGCAGCCGTGAGCCATGACGGAAGCGGCGGCCCCCTCCGGGTGGAGGGGTGGCCCACCAGAACCCGCTCCGCGAAGGGCGCGCACCCCCGACACCCCGAGAA